>JAAXQI010000198.1 GCA_012974315.1 Desulfobacterales bacterium
GACTTATTGTTGGCCTTTTACTGATTCTTTTCTATATCTATAAACATTTAATCTTATGGCAGAAGAGTGGCGGAGAGGACGGGATCCGAACCCTCGAGCCAGCTATTCACCGACAACCCGACTTCGAGTCAAGCCCGTTACGGCCACTCCGGTACTTCTCCTTACTAAAAAAACATGGTTACAGGTATTGGGTAAAAGAAAAACCCAGTACCATGGGACCAGACCCCGGAACTAAATTATAACTTTACCCTTTTTTTCCTGAAAAACGATGTTAATAATTCCGCACATTCTTCAGCCAGAACACCACCTTCGATATTGAGTTGATGGTTCAGTTTACCGTCTCCACCAACCTGGTAGCAGGAAACCACCCCCCCGGTCTTGGGGTCAGGTGCTCCGTATACCAGGCGGCCGACCCTGGCGTGAATCATTGCCCCGGCACACATCACACATGGTTCAATGGTGACATATATTGTGGTATTGAGCAGCCGGTAATTGCCAATATTTTTACCGGCTGTCCGCATGGCAACCATCTCCGCATGGCCGGCAGGATCACTCTCCCCTATGCTGTTGTTGCTACCGACAGCCAGAATATTCTGCTGTTCATCAATAATAACTGCGCCTACAGGCACCTCTCCCCTCTTCCCTGCTTTTCGGGCTTCTTTAAGTGCCGTTCGCATAAATAACTCATCCATCTCGGCTGCAACAATTGATTTGGTATCCATTCTGTAAGCTATTTGAAAATCATAATTAATATTAATGAGTCCTATAGATAAATCCTTAAACCTGTACTACTATATATCCATTCACATTAACATATTAATATAAAGGAGATCAAAATGGACAAATATGTATGTACTGTATGCGGCTATGTTTACGATCCGGCTTTGGGAGATCCTGATAATGGTGTTGCAGCCGGAACCGCATTTGCCGACCTGCCGGATGACTGGGTATGCCCTGTATGCGGTGCTGAAAAAGATCAATTTGAACCTGAGGCGTAAATGAAAAAATATCTCATTGTAGGTAACGGAGTTGCCGGAACCACAGCTGCTGAAAATATCCGCAAAAATGATCCCACCGCTTGGATAACCATAGTAACCGAGGAAAAACTCCCCTTTTACTACAGGATCAGATTGCCCGATTTTCTATGTGGCGAAGTCAATGAATCGGGCCTGGTTGCCAAAAAGAAAGAGTGGTACCAGGAAAACAACATTACCCTGCGACTCTCCACAAAAATAACAGGGGGGTCTGTAAAGGATAAGATCCTGCATTCCTCAAGCGGTGAAGAAATCAGGTTTGACCGTTTAATTTTAGCAAACGGCTCCACACCAAACATTCCAGCAATTTCAGGTTCCGACAAAAAAGGCGTCTTTTCGCTCCATTATATCCAGGACGCAAAAGATATTGTTTCACAAGCAAGCTGCTGTAAAAAAGCCATTCTTATTGGTGGCGGCCTCTTAGGACTGGAGGCTGGAAATGGGCTGAAAAAGCTGGGTCTTGGAATTACTGTGATCGAATTCTTCCCCAGGCTGCTTCCCCGGCAACTGGATAGTGAAGGTGCCAGGCGTCTTCAAAGTATTCTGGAGGACAGGGGCTTCTCATTCAAACTTGATGCAAAAACCAGATCAATTGAGGGAAATGAGAAGATTGAAGGTGTAACTCTTGAGAACGGTGAATTCATAGCAGCCGACATGGTTATCATCTCTGCCGGGGTAACCCCTAAACTTCACCTTGCCAAAGAGCTGGGCCTGGATTGCAACAGGGGCATCAAGGTCGACAAGCAAATGCGGACCAGTCAACCTGATATCTATGCAGCCGGAGATATTGTGGAATTCGAAGGGAGAACATACGGTATCTGGCCTGCTGCAATGGAACAGGGAAAAATAGCCGGAACAAATATTTCAGGAGGCAATGCAACCTATGAAGGAACAATTCTGTCGAGCATCCTGAAGGTGGCTGGCATTGATCTGGCCTCGGCCGGAGAAATAGACGAGGAAAATCTGCACGATTCAAAAACTGTCGCCTCTGAAACGATCTATAAAAAAATAGTCCTCGACAACAACAGGGTAATCGGCTGCATCATGCTGGGTGACAGAAAAAATTTCAACCACTTCAACAGGGCCATCTCCACAGGTGAAGATATCCTGTCCGAGCTGGACACTCTCCTAGCTATCTGATTAAACCTCTTCCCTTTTCTGCTTTAAGGAGTAGTTGGCGGCCTCCCAGCCTGCCACGCATCCTTCACCTACCGCCTTGGCCATCTGATATGGATGCCCGGCAATATCTCCAGCAGCATAAACACCGGGTATGTTTGTCTGCTGTTTTTTATTACAGTCTATATGAGTAAAGGTTTCAGAATCAAGCTGCACTTCAATGGCAGTGGCCAACTCAAGTGCTCCTTTTGCGCCTAACTCAATAAAAACCCCTTCAACTTCCAGAACCGTGCCGTCTTCCAGGAGAACCCCTTCAACAGCATTGTCACCCTGTATTTCGGAAACCCAGGTATTCTGATGAGCTTTGACACCGCTTTCTGAAAGTTTCTTGTGCAGTTCCTCCGACACTGCAAGTTCCTTTGTTATCAGGTGAACCTCAGAGGCATATCCCAGTAGAGTCAAAGCGCCATCCACTGCCGCGCTCTCATTCCCCACAACAACAACCTTGGCGTTCCGGTAAAAATTGGCATCACAGTCAACGCAATAGCTCACCCCTTTACCTGAAAGTTCTTTCTCCCCCTTTACCTTCAACTTCTTTCTGGATGTACCGGTGGCAAAGATCAGGCTTCTCGTTTTAATTGTCCTGCCGCTTTCCACACGCACAGCAAATGTATCTGATGCATGCTCGACATGCAGGACATCTTCGGCCAAGTACTCAGCCCCAAAGCGCTTGATCTGATCAATTCCTACTGCCAGAAGTTCAGCGCCTTCCCGAACACCATCAATACTCAAGTAATTTTCAACATGTGCCCTGTACAGACTGCTTCTTTCCGGACGGCCCAAAACAAGAACCGTTGCCTTTTTACGCACAGCATTTATGGCTGCCTGAAGCCCGGCAGGGCCTGCGCCAATGATAACTACATCATATAATTCTTCCGCCATTATAATTACTCCTGTATATTGGCTGTCTCTTATACACATCT
>JAAXQI010000066.1 GCA_012974315.1 Desulfobacterales bacterium
AGATTGCGGATTGCGGATTTGTGAATCAAAGATCGGCTATCGCACTCTGTTGGGACGACGCAACATAAAGAGAAAACCGGGTATCCGGGTATGGGCATGTAATCATTTTCCGTATACCCTAAACCTTATACCGTATTGTTTAGCACCCTTTGCTTAGAGTCGTTTCACCTCGAGCAACAGGCAGTCAACGCCCAGGAACCAAAACATAAAGGATAGGATGATGAAGGAGATCGTTGAAAAAGACTACCTGCCTGATTTTGTTTCAGGGCTCAACCTGCCTGCTATAAATCAAAAGGTCAAACGTAAACCAGGTAACGTTTTTGTGTTGCTATCAAACAGCTAAGGCCGTTCCGTCCAATAAAGAAGATGGGGGAGTGTATGTTAAATATTGACAAAATATAAAAATCGCGGCAATATAGCTTCTGCCTATGGTAAATATAATAATTATTTATAAAATCTATAACAAAAAGTAATCACACCGTGACAATCTTCAGCATTATCGGCCTTGCCAGCCTTCTCTCAGGTTTTCTTTCCGGTATGGTGGGAATAGGCGGCGGCATAATCATGGCCCCCATACTGATCTTTCTGCCTGCCTGGATTGGACTCCCGCCTCTTTCAATGAAGGTCGTGGCCGGGTTAACCATTACACAGGGTCTCATCGGCTGCCTGCTTGGCACAATTCATCATAAGAAATTCAATTTTGTGTCAGGACGATTGTTGGCTTATATGGGAATACCTATTTTTTTGATGTCTTTTATTGGTGGGTATCTATCCAATTTGGTCTCCAATGCCCTGCTGCTTATTCTCTTTGCAACATTGGCCCTGGCAGCCGCCATTCTTATCTTTATCTCGGTCAAGGGGGACAGCGAAAATCCGGATGTGCACCAGTTGAAGTTTAAGAGATCCCGTGCTGTTATGGCATCTGCCGGTGTCGGTTTGCTGGGGGGTATGGTGGGCCAGGGCGGTTCATTTATTCTTATTCCGCTTATGACATCCTATGTGCAGATACCTACCAGGATAGCCATTGGCAGCAATCTGGCGATTGTTACCCTGGCAGCATCTGCAGGTTTTCTGGGAAAGGCCATAAGCGGCCAGATTGAGTGGTGGTTTACAGTGCCCATTTTAATTTCAACAATTCCGGCAACCTATATTGGCAGCCTGGTGAGTAAACAGGTCAGTTTTGTCTGGCTTAAACGGATACTTGCCGTTCTTATAGGCTTTGCAGCTGTAAGAATATGGATTTCCATACTGTGGGCTTAACCCGCATTTCTGCTGTTATAAGGCGGTAAGGTTTTTCAAGTCCTGTCCAGCGTTTTTCTGACGATCAAGGCCAACTGTTCCGTATCAAAAGGTTTCATGAAATAATCAGCAATACCGATCTCTTTAATCATGTCATCTGAGATTTTTGAACTGTAGCCCGTACAGAGAACAATCGAAATGTCTGATCGTATTTTGAGGAGCTCGACAGCCAGTTCCGTGCCGGACATATTCGGCATGGTCTGGTCGGTTATGACCAGGTCAAAGTTGTCCGGGTTTGTTTTGAAGGCTTCAAATGCTTCCAGACTGTTTGTTTTGGCCGTGACCCGGTAGCCAAGCAACCCGAGTATTTCAGCTCCAATTTCTACCAACGATTCTTCATCATCGATCAAGAGGATTCTTTCATTGCCCTTATAATGAACAGGGCTTGTTTTATTGACCTGCTCAGCAGTTTCGTCAATTATCGGGAAATAGAGGCGGAAAGTTGTGCCCTTACCAGGGGTACTCTCAGCCGAGATCATGCCGCTATGGCTTTCGACAATGCCGTGTACCACTGAAAGCCCCATGCCGGTTCCTTCGCCAAATTTTTTTGTGGTGAAGAATGGATCAAAGATGCGCTCCATAACTTCATTGCTCATTCCTTTCCCTGTATCTGTGACTGTTAGCATGGCATAGAGGCCGGGCTTTAAATGTTTTTTATACTTGGTGTCTTTTTCGGAAAGTTCTACCTCCTGCAGGGATACATCAAGCAGACCATTTTCGTCCATGGCATAAACCGCATTGGTTGAGAGGTTCATCATGATCTGGTTGAGTTGCGTGGGGTCGGCTTTGATGGTACGGCACTCAGGAGAAAAATTCTGCCTGATCTCGATGGTAGAAGGAATCGTGGCGCGCAGCAGTGTGAGTGTTTCAGTAAAGACCATATGGGGTTTTATCGGCACTAAATCCTGTTTGGCCTTACGGCTGAAGGCAAGGATTTGGCTCACCATTTCTTTGGCCCGGTCCGCGGCCTCCAGGATGCGGTCAATATATACCTTGGCCGGTCCATCATCTTTAGTGACGTATCTTGCCAGGTCGGCATTGCCGAGGATAACGGTGAGGATGTTGTTGAAATCGTGGGCTATGCCGCCGGCCATGGTGCCGATGGCCTCCATTTTATAGACCTGTCTGAGCTGGGCTTCGAGTTTTTCCTTTTCTCTTTCCACCTTTTTGCTGGCCGAGATATCCTTGGTGATGGAGAGGATATGCGGTTCTCCATGCAGTTGGATGACACTGGCTGACAACAGGCCAGTCTTTAAGGAGCCATCTTTCATGCGGAATTGTGCCTCCATGTTTTCAAACCCGCTGCTTTTCTGTAATCCTTCCACCAGGGTCTTACTGTCCTCCAGGTCATCCCAGATATTGATATCTATTGAAGATTTGCCAATGACATCTTCGCGGGAATATCCTGTAAGTTCTGCAAAACCCTTATTGATCTCGACATAGGTGCCATCCATTTTATTGATATTTATAGAGTCAGGGCTGGTAAGGAAGGCGATGCGGAAACGTTCCTCAGACTCGTGCAGGGCCTCTTCATCTCTGACATGTTTGGTGATGTCATGAAGTCTTGCAAACATAACTTTCCTGCCGTGCAGTATGAAAGGGCCGGCGGCAATATCCACAATCATCTGGGTGCCATCCTTTTTTTTGTGGCGCCTTCTTCGTATCCGGGTGTCACCCTTCATGGCAGAGTTCTTTATGGAGGATGCTGTTTTTTCAGGCTCCGCACTTATGTCATCTGCTTTAAGCTGCAGGACTTCAGCGCGGCTGTATCCGTAGAGTTTCAGGAAGGCTTCGTTGCAGTCGATGATTTCTCTGGTTTCAGCATCAAAAATGGAAATGGCATCAATCTCGCTGTTGAAAATCTTGCTGTATTTCTCCTCGCTTTCCTTAAGATCCCTTTCCACCTTTTTGCTTTCAGAGATATCCTCAAATATGCCAATAACACCTGATACCTCATTGTCTGAATTAAATGAGGGACTGAAATTTGCCCTCATGTCGGTGAGAAAATCTCCGGTCACAGTGAGATATTCCCCCTCGAATCGGCTTTTTTTGCCTGTCAACACTGTGGCTATGGCATTTCCCATGTCCTTGTTTTTGATATTCTTGTATGAAAACCCAATCAGCTTTTCTCTGGGTGCGCCGAAGAGTTTAACAGCCCTGTCATTGCATGTTGTAATAGTGCCGTTCTCATCCGTGCACATGATGGCAAGGGGAGAGTGCTCAAAAATGGATTGGAATTTTGTCTGGCTTTCCTGCAGATCTTTCTGCAGCTTCATTTTTTCAGTTATGTCGGTGACCAGGGAAATGAAGCCGACTACCTTGCCGTCCTGGTCTCGCTTATAGTTCCAGTCTATGCGAACATCAACAAACTCCCCGTCTTTTCTCTTGTCCCGGGAAAACCATGGAGTGGGTACGGGCTGTTCCTGCACCAGATTTTGGAAATATTTAACCAGTTGTTCTTTCTCGGCTTTTGTTTCGAAGAAATCAAGTACAGATCTGCCGACAAGCTCCCCTTTTTCGTAACCGTGGATTCTGTGGTCTCCGGCATTGGAGTACTGAATGGTACCCCTGGAGTCTATTTCCTGGACACCGAAGAGGATTGAATCGAAAAGAGTTCGATAATCCTCTTTCTCCTTGTTGAGCTGGTCTACTTTTTTCTCAAGCTCAGCTATCCTTTTTTCAAGCTCGGTGATGTTTTTAGGGGTTTCCATGGTGTTTTCTGTTTTTTGCAAAGTTTGTTTTGAATAGGATTCATTCTTATTTGTTATTTATATCCAAACAGTAAAAGTATACAAAGTCAAAATCTCGAGGCATATTTTTCCAATTCTGAAGCATTCCTCCGTAAAAGTTGTTTTTCTTTGTATAGGTATGCTATTATTTTTTCTGGACTTTTAAGAGAAACAAGATATTGAGTGACAAAACAGCACTCTGGGAGGATAGCGTTAAAAAATCTTCAAACAAGCCCGGCCGCATAATAATTTTGGTGTGGCATTAAAAGATCAGGGCCGCCTGGATGAGGCAGTTCAACACTTTAAGCAAACCATTGGCATAGATCCCCAGTTTGCCGAAGCGTATAATAATCTTGGCAATTCATATATTAAACTGGGCAAATCTAAAGAGGCAATAACCCAATATAAAATGGCTCTGAGCATTAGCCCTGATAGCCCATCAGTGCTAGTAAATCTCGGTAATGCGTTAGCCAAGCGCTGGGAGCTTGAAGAGGCCTTCTGCATTACGGAGAAGCCCTCAGGTTAAAACCTGGCTATGACGAGGCACAGCTTAATTTTCTAAGCACCCAACGCATGATTGAATCAAGGAACCGGAGAAACAGGGGTTTTTAAATGTAGAATGCAGAATTGATAAAATAAGACAGAGTGGCACTAAGGCACAGAGGGTAAAGGTGAAAAGTAAACAAGTTGGCAGTTGACAGTAAAAAAACAACTGTCATTTCGACCAACGAGTGAAATCTTAAGGTCAAATATTCTCAAACCAACGCATCAGATTTCTCACTTCGTTCGAAATGACACTAAAACAGATAGTGATTTTTTAAAGGTCATAAACATTAAACTTAAATTTTAAACTAAATACTGATTACTGAACGCTGACCGCTAAAACTAACTTTAGGCACTTTTAACTTTAGTTCACTTTAGGCACTTGAAACTTTAGCTCACTCGTAACTTTAAGCACTTCATTACAAGGACATAGCCATGCCAGCACATCCAATTGATTTCCAGATTCAGGTCGGTGTTTATTCCACTTCCGAGCTCACAAACATTTTTGACGAAAAAACACGAATTGCCCGCTGGCTGCAAATCGAGGCGACTCTTGCCGAAGTACAGGGAGAACTGGGCATTATCCCCAAGGCGGCGGCAGATGAAATAGTTAAAAAAGCCTGCATTGAAAATCTTGACCTTTCTGAAGTGGCCCGGGAATACGAACAGAGCAGAAACTCCCTCATCCCGGTTATCAAAGCCTTGAAGGGAATTTGTAACGAGGGATATTGCGAATATCTCCATTATGGTATCACGACCCAGGACGTTCTTGACACCGCCCAGATACTGGAACAGAAAGACGCGCTGGCTGTAATTTACAGGGATATAAAAAAGCTTGAAAAACTGCTGATCAACATGGCGCGGCATCATCGTGATACTCCAATGATCGGCAGAACCCATGGCCAGCAGGCACTGCCCATGACTTTCGGCCTCAAAGTCTCCATCTGGATTGCAGAGATAAGGCGCCACATTGAAAGGCTCATATCCCTTGGGCCACGGCTTTTCACCATACAATTAAGTGGTGCGGTGGGAACCATGGCCGCCCTCGGTCCCCAGGCACTTACAGTTGCTACCCTGTGCGCTGAAAAACTTGGCCTTTCAAGTGGAGTACCGAACTGGCACACATCACGGGATACAATTGCTGAAGCAGCCTCTATATACGGCATCCTCTGTTCAACCTTTGAAAAGATAGCTTCGGAAATAATACAGCTTTCTAAGACGGAGATCGGGGAACTGAGTGAAAGTGCACCGGATAAGGCCCAAAGCAGCAGCACCATGCCCCATAAGAAAAATCCTGTTATCAGCCAGCGCATTGCTGTCCTTTCCCGACACGCACGGGCCCTGGTCCCTGTGGTTACGGACTCCATGATCCATGAACACGAAAGAGATGCCAGGGCATTATGGTCCGAATGGCTGGCCATGCCTCAAATCGCAATTTATACCGGGACTGGTCTCCATTACCTTATCTCTGTTCTTGAAAATCTTGAAATCAGCCCGGAGCGCATGCTTAAAAATCTTTACAGTCAAAAAGACCTTGTTGTTTCCGAATGGCTTTTGTTCAGGCTGGCAAAAAAGATTGGCAAAACCCATGCCCAGGAAAAACTGCAGGCTCTGATTAAACTGGTTGGAGGCGGGGGTAAAATTTTCAAGGATATTCTGCTTCAAGACCAAGACATTGGTCCATATATTGCACAAGAAGATCTTGAGTATCTTGAGAAACCGGAACGGTACTGCGGATTGGCAGCAGAAATCGTCGATGACACCCTTTCAGAGGTAGAGGCGAAGCAGCAGCAAGATCCCGAGGTTTTATAAATATGGATTGCAATTCCTTACGTAGCCACATAATTGATTCGAGATTCTACAGGACAGGTTACAGCACTGAAGAGGCCCGTTTGATTTTCTGTGATCGCCGTCGACTCCAGCGTTGGCTGGATGTAGAAGTTGCCCTGGCTACAAGCCAGGCAAACCTTGGATTAATCCCTCTTTCTGCTGCTGAAGAACTGGTGTAGACAGCTGATCTGCACCAGCTCAACTTAAAGGAGATCAGTCATTCTATCCAGAGTACAAACCATTCATTGATACCCCTCCTTTCTGCCTGGCAAAATGCAACCACATCTCAATCTGCAGCCTATATCCATTATGGTGCCACAACACAGGACATTCAAGACACAGCACAATCACTTGAAATTAAGGAGGTTCTTTCAATTGTTGAACGGGATCTCTGCTTGGTTACCAAGGAGCTGATAGGTTTGACCAGACGAACCCGCAATCTTATCATTGTGGGAAGAACCCATGGCCAGCACGCCCTGCCCACTACCCTGGGCCCAAAATTGCAGTCTGGCTTGATGAAATGCTGCGAAATGGAGAAAGGCTCCAGGAGTGCAGAAAACGGGTCCTGGTAAGTCAACTTTTTGGTGGAGTTGGTACCATGGCAGCTTTTAGTGGCCAGGGCATGGAATTGCTGGCAGAATTTTCAAAAAGAATGAATCTCCCCGCAGCAAGCTACGGGGAGATTCATTTTAGTTAATTGCAAGGCAACCTGAATTAAGAAAACATACTCTATTATTGCAAATCTGTAATTTCCCCGCCTAAAAGAATCAAACAAAATCCATACCACTTTATATAAACATTCCTATCCATCTTCCTTATTTAATGCAACGCAATAAGAAATTGACAGGAAATAAACAGCGCATAATGTGCTTATTTTTTGAAACTTTACCGGAAAGGAAAGCAACCGGAATGGGGGCTGGATTAAAGGCAACTACTGGAGTGAACCTTATTGCTGCTGCAGGGCCTTATCCATTGATTCCAGCCTCTCATCACCAAGATTTTGGGTGGCACGGGCTTTATCCATGGGGGTCCGTATCTTTTTTACCGCTGTCTCTGCCGCTTGGTCGGTCATCTGTTCGATCTTGCCCTTTTCCTCAATTTCCACAGCCTGCTGCTCATCATTTTTTGTGCAACCTGCCTGAAAAACAAGAACAAGAGCCGCAGCACCAAGTAAGAGAGAGAGACTTTTTATATTTACCATTTTTCCCACCATCATGGTTTCAGGGGCCCGCATAAGAAAAACCTGGGGTATATCATACACTAATCCATTATTGCCAGCCTCGAAAAAATCACTCTGACAACAAGTATCTCGTCCGGGATATATTGATTTTATCAGGCCCCGTTGATACCTGAATATTTTCGAAGTCTCTTAGTCGACAACAGGGCTCAATAAAATCAAAAGATTACCGAGGTATGTGTCCGCATCGTGTTTATGCCCTGACAGGGTGCTTTTTACAATGCGACACATAATGGGTTGTTGAACTTTTTTGAATACTACCGCTGAACTACATTCTTTTTAAGTAATTCAACAAAATCTACCATCACTTCTGCAGCCTCGACCATAAGAGGGTCCTTGACATCTATTGCAGACGAATGGGCGTCATCAGCCTTATCTTCATTTAAATCAGACAGTTTCTCCAGTGGCGGTTCCCCTTTAGTGAGCCGCAGGGTATTTTCCAGCTCCAGGCGCCACTGGTCAGCCTCCTCAAGTTCTTTTCTTCTTTTTTGTTCAGACAAAGAAACTATCTTTTTCTGCCGCATTTCGTTGCTGCGTTCACGTCTTTCTAACGAATACTGATAATCCTGGCTCATCCTGTTGCGTACAATATGCCTGTTCTTCAGCAACAACAGCAGATCATCCATTTTGTAATATGTCTGGTATGGTATTGAATTTATCCTATCCCACGCCATGGCTTCAGGCAAAGAGCTTTCTCCAAAATCGTCCACACTGAAAATACCTGGATATTCCAGGTCCGGGAGAACTCCTTTATTCTGGGTGGACTGACCGGAAATACGATAATATTTTGCTGTGGTGGCTTTTAACTGCCCTTTTGATAAAGGCAGCAATGACTGAACCGTCCCTTTGCCAAACGTTTGCCCTCCAAGAATTATACCTCGATTATAATCCTGAATTGCCCCGGCAAAAATCTCGGAAGCCGAAGCACTCATACGGTTAACCAGGACAACAAGTGGCCCGGAATATACAAGTTTCGGATCATGATCTCTGATTATATCTATACGTCCATTTGCATTCCGGACCTGAACGGTCGGGCCCAGGCCGATAAAAAGACCGGTGAGGCTGTTAGCCTCCTGCAGAGAACCACCGCCATTATCACGCAGGTCAATTATGATACCTTTGACACCTTCAACCAGTAACTCAGCAATGAGTTTCCGCACATCCTTTGTCGTACTCGTGTAATCCGGATTACCGGCATGCATACCTTTAAAGTCCGCATAAAAAGCGGGGACATCGATAATCCCGATCTTATAGGTATCAACATCACGCTTAATTTCAATAATTTCCTTCTTTGCTGCCTGCTCCTCCAACTTGACCTTATCGCGCACTATCTTGATAACCTTTGTCTGGTGGTTATCCACAGCATCCGCCGGGATAATTTCCAGACGCACCAGAGTTCCCTTGGGACCCCTTATTTTATTGACCACCTCATCAAGCCGCCAGCTGACAATATCAACCATCTCTCCATCAGCGCCCTGGGCGACCCCAACAATACGGTCTGCCGCCTTCAGGAGTTTAGATCTTTCTGCGGGCCCTCCGGCAATCAAACGCAGAACCTTGGTATATTCATCCTCGGCTTGCAGGACTGCACCAATACCCTCCAATGACAAGCTCATGTTAATGTTGAAGTTTTCACTCCGGTGCGGTGAAAAATACTGGGTATGGGGATCCATTGAGAGTGCAAGGGAATTTATATAAAATTCAAAGGCATCATCATTACTGTTTTGCAGAACACGGTTGAGCTGATTTTTATAACGCTTAAGGAGTGTTTCCTGGACATCTTCAAGTGATTTGTCTGTCAGTTTCAGGTTAAGCACATTATTCTTCAACCGTTTTCGCCATAACTCCTTCATGGCAGCTTCTGAGTCCGGCCACGGAATATCTTTACGGTCGGTCCGTAAGGTTTCCTCAATGTCAAACTTCCAATTGTCAAGTCCCCCCTCGAGCAATTCAACAATGTCAGTCAGACGCTCAATTACTCTTTGCTGGTACCTGTTGAAAATCTCGAAACCCGGTGCCAGGTTACCGCTCTTAAAGTCATCGTCCAGCGTATAGCGGTACTTCGACTCAAATTCCTTAATATCGCTGGTATAAAAATAGCTGTGACTCGGGTCCAGTTCATCCAGAAAACGATAAAGCACTTTGGAAGATAACTGATCATCAATGCTGACCTTCAGGTAATGACTATGCCGAAGGTGATCAACAATATCGTCATTAATTTTTTTATGTTCTTTTGAGGGAGATAACTCTGTGAACGATTTTTCAGCTGCCGGAGAGGTCGACTGACTTGAAGCTTGTCCAGGTATACCCCACGTAAAACAGCAGAGAACAACTGCTGTCTCTTATACACATCT
>JAAXQI010000095.1 GCA_012974315.1 Desulfobacterales bacterium
CTCTCTGGCTGAACAGGGTTTCAGTGTTCATATAGTGGAAAAGGAAACCCATCTTGGCGGGTTGGCTGCCGGTGTATTACATACCCTGGAAGGAGACAGCATAAGAGAGTTAGTTCGCCGCAAAAATCTTCAGATAGATGATCATCCGGCCATTACAGTTCATGTCGGTGTTGAAGTGAGTAAAACCGAAGGATATGTCGGCAATTTTAAGACAACGTTAAGCGACAACAGAGAAATTGACCATGGTGTTATAGTAATAGCCAGCGGCGGCAAGGAATATGTGCCGACCGAATATGGCTATGAAGAGTCGGATAAGGTCCTTACTCAAAGGCAGCTCGAACGGCTGCTGACAGCAAAGAAGATACGGGCCGACGTTCGCATTGCCATGATCCAATGTGTCGGGTCCCGGGAGGAACCGCATAACTACTGTTCCCGTATCTGTTGCCAGGATGCCATAAAAAATGCTATTGCCATTAAGGATAAGAACCCAGATGCTCAGGTAGTGATATTTTACCGCGACATTCGGACCTATGGTCTGCGGGAAAATTATTATGCAAAAGCACGGGACCTGGGTGTGCGTTTTGTAAGATATGAGATTGAAAACAAACCGCAGGTAACCCAAGATGGTCAGGGATTTACTATCAAGGCATATGACCCGGTCCTGGAGAGGGAAATAATCCTGCCGGCCGATTATGTGGTTCTTTCCACCGGCCTGCGTCCCCATCCCACCAATGATAAATTAGGTGAGAAGTACAAATTAACCAGGAATGAAGACGGATTTTTCCTGGAAGCCCATGTTAAGTTGCGTCCTGTTGATTTTCCCAGTGAGGGTCTCTTTTTAGCGGGCCTGGCCCATGGACCGAAAAATATCGATGAAACCATCAGCCAGGCCCTGGCTGCTGCAGGTCGAGCCGGAGCGGTTTTGTCTCATGATCAGCTCGCAGTTTCAGGCATTATTGCAAAACACGACCGTGAAAAATGCATGTCATGCCTGGCCTGCTTTCGTGCCTGCCCGTTCGACTCACCATTTATAGATGAAGACGGCAGGATAAGTCATAACGAGGTTAAATGCACAGGCTGTGGGATATGTGCGGGTATCTGTCCTGCAAAGGCATTCCAGGTAAATAGCTTCAAAGACGAACAGATAACGGCAATGATTGACTCGTTGACTGAGAGTTGTGTGCCGATTCAACAAGCAGCAAAAAACAGCGTGGGAAAAAACGATGACGGAAATTGCAACTGCAGCTGAAACGGAACCTGAAAAAACCGTTGATAGTGCAACATCTGATAGTATACCGGCGGAATGGGAGGCCAGCATTCTGGCTTTTGCGTGCCATTACTGCGCTTTTGCAGCAGCAGATCTGGCTGGAGTAATGCGGCTTTCCTATTCACCGAATGTCAAGATTATTAGGCTGTCCTGCACCGGGAAGCTTGATCATTCTTACGTATTAAGGGCATTTGAAAGGGGAATTGACGGTGTTTTTGTGGCCGGCTGACTGGAAGGTCAATGTCATTTCCTGGAAGGAAATACCAATGCGCGAAAACGGATAGAACACCTGCAGACTCTTTTGGCCCAGGTCAATATAGAACCGGCCAGGCTTGAAATGTATAATCTTTCAGCGGCCATGGGTCCCCGGTGGGCTGAAATCTGTACCGAATTCACCGATAGAATTAAGAAACTGGGCCCCTCCCCTATTTGGTTGGCGAAGCGGCAGCGGCAGAATTAAATTTAACGGAAACTTATTAATACTAAAGCTCAACATAGATTTTATTCATACTTTGTGAAGTCCCTGTCATTTCGACCAAAGGGAGAAATCTTATTTCATAAGGGTGCAGATTTCTCACATACGTTCGAGGTAGCGCAGACTCCGAATGACATAAAAGCACATGGTGTTAGCATGTTGTACATGTACTATTTATCGGTCAGCTGAGCTTTAACAGTAATCAGCTAACGGAAAGTAAAAATTTAAAAACAGAAGAGAAGGAACCTTGAAACAATGATAGTAGGACAACAAAAACCTCTCGAAGAAATCTGGGAGATGATCAGGGAGCATAAGAAAGTTCTGGTTCTTGGTTGCAATACCTGTGTGGCAGTTTGTCATCAGGGCGGCACCAAGCAGGCAGGAGTTCTTACCTCTCTTTTGAGAATGCAGGCTACACAGGAAGATAATGAAATCGAACTGGAAGTTGGTGGTATTGAACGGCAGTGTGAACATGAATTTTTCGAAACTGCCCTGGATGCAATTTCAAAATCGGATGCTGTTTTAAGTCTTGCCTGCGGCGTGGGTGTCCAGTTCATGGCGGAAAAATTCCATACCACACCACTTTATCCGGCCCTGAATACTACTTTTTTGGGGGCAGTTGAGCAGCCCGGTTTTTTTACGGAAAAATGTCAGGCTTGCGGCAATTGCGTACTGGCGGTCACCGGCGGCATCTGTCCTGTAAGCAGGTGCGCCAAGCGGCTCTTTAATGGCCCTTGCGGCGGGGTTAATAACGGCAAGTGTGAAATCAACAAAGAACTTGACTGCGCCTGGTGCCTTATTGTCAACCGTCTGGAAGCCCTTGGCAAGCTGGATGATTACGAAGAACTCTTCCCGTTGAAAGACTGGTCTAAGGATCGGGCCGGGGGGCCAAGAAAATTTAAAGTTGAGGGGTATCTACCTTGAGCGTCAAGACTGGCAGTAAACTGGAGCATATATTGGCAGCCGGGCATCTGGCGGTAACTTCCGAGTGTGGTCCCCCGCGCGGGAGCGACCCGGAAGTGATCATAAAAAAAGGTGAGCTTCTCAAAGATTATGTGGATGCGGTAAATGTAACTGACAACCAGACGTCGGTGACCCGTCTCAGCAGCCTGGCAGCCTGCATCCACCTTAAGCTTATGGGAGTTGATCCTGTCCTGCAGATGGTCACCCGTGACCGCAACAGGATCGCCCTGCAGAGTGATATTCTAGGCGCTGCCTCCTTTGATATAAACAATGTCCTCTGCCTTTCCGGAGACCATCAGATATTCGGTGATTGTCCGGAGGGCCAGAATGTCTTTGACCTTGACTCCATGCAGTTGCTGCAGACAGTCAGGCATATGCGGGACGACGGCAAGTTCCTGAACGGTGATGATATCAAACGGCCCCCCAGCATGTTTGTCGGCGCCGCAGCAAACCCCTTTGCCGAGCC
>JAAXQI010000069.1 GCA_012974315.1 Desulfobacterales bacterium
ATTATCGGCTTAACCGCCTGCAGCAAAGACAAGCCCCAAGAGCAGGCAAGCACGGCACAACCCGCCCAGCAGCAATCAGTTGAAGCCGGCCTGGCAGGCCCACCTCCTGCGCCTGTGACAGGAAAGGTGCTGGAATCCATGGATGCTGCCGGCTATACCTATATTAATGTTGCAACAGATTCAGGCGACATGTGGATCGCAGTCAACCAGAGTGCTGTTGAGGTAGGCGAAGAAGTTACCTTTATGGATGGCATGGTTATGCAGAATTTCTTCAGCAAGAGCCTGGACCGCACCTTCCCGGAAATCATCTTCTCAAGCGGACTTTTAGGTAAGGGGGCAACACCTCCTGGTATGCCGCCAGCAGGTGCAGGCGCCGATTCTTTTTCCCAGGCACTCTCCACGGAAGGTGGAATTGGGGCTCCTGCAGTGGGCGACATGATGACCGGAAGCAAAAAGGCGGTTGTAGAGTTTGCTGAGATCAAAGTGGAAAAAGCAGCTGGTGAAAACAGCTACACGGTTGCTGAGATTTTCAGCAAGGCTACAGAACTTAATGGCCAAACCGTTGTTATCAGGGGTAAAGTTGTGAAAGTCTCCCCACGTATCATGGGCCGCAACTGGATCCATCTCCAGGACGGCACAGGTAACCCTGAAGAGAGCACCCATGACCTGGTTATTACCACATTGGAGGAAACCGGCGCTGACTGGGATATCATCACCATGGAAGGCGTTCTTACCGCCAACAAAGATTTCGGCTCAGGTTACTCCTATTCAGTAATTATTGAGGATGCCAATCTTAAAGAATAATTTTATTTTTCTGGATCACGGGTTCCACTTCACCGGAACCCGTGATCTTTTTCCTTCTGCTTTCCCCTGGCATTTCCACCATGAAAATTGCTATTATCGGCCCTGGAGCCCTCGGCACCCTGTTGGCTGCCTCCCTTATCATCAAAACTAACCTGAAAACCCCTCTTGATCTCTGGCTTCTTGACCATAACCCTGAACGGGCCAAATATCTTGACGAGAAAGGGTTGATTCTGGAAAAAGGCGACCAGCTGCTGCACTGTAAAATCAATGCAACGGCTGACCCGAAAGAGATCGGCCCAACGGATATCATCATCCTCTGCGTCAAGTACCCGGATGTTGCTGCGGGGCTGCAACAGGCTGCAAAGCTTGCCCATCCTGAAAGTCTCCTTATCACACTGCAGAACGGCATAGGCCACCTGGAGCTGCTTAAAGCCGGGAAAGGCTCACCTGCAATCGTTCTCGGTGTAACCGCCCTGGGTGCAAACCTGGTATCTCCCGGTCATGTTCGTTTTGCCGGCAGCGGCATGACAAGAATCGGCTTTCTCAAATCAGCAAGTTTTGCCAGATCACTTCACCTTGCCAAGGTCTGCAACCTGCTCAACGACTGCGGCATGGAAACTGCTATTGTTGACGATATTCTTGATTATGTCTGGACCAAGCTTCTTATCAATGTCGGCATTAATGCTCTTACAGCTATACACCGGTGCCCCAACGGCGGACTGCTGGAATCCGAGGACACACAGAATACGCTCACCGCTGCAGTCAAAGAAGGCGAGGCCGTAGCAAGGGCCATGGGGATTAACCTCCTTGAGGACCCCCTTGCCATGACCCTTGACGTTTGCAAAAAAACTGCCAGGAATCTTTCTTCCATGCTCCAGGATATCAACAACAGGCGGCCGACCGAGATTGACTCTATCAATGGGCAGATAGTAGCAGCCGGCAGAAAATTTGACATTCCGGTCCCGGTAAACGAGAAATTGGTCCAAAAAGTAAAAGAGATTGAAAGAAACTATTAATCTTCAGGCTCAATTAAACAACCACATTAATGAAGAAAATCAACCCGGCGCATATCGGCTTTGATATAGATGGCGTAGTTGCCGATACGGGCGGAGCCTTTATTCGGATCGCCAACGAAGAATATGGCTTACATTCCCTCTCCCTGAAAGATATCACCTATTACGAGGTGGTGGGCTCTTTGGATGTGGAGCGTAAAATCATAGATGAAATTTTTAAACGACTGCATGACGAGCCTTTATCTTCCGGGATCCAACCCATGGAAGATGCCATAAGCGTACTGCACAAATATGCAGAACACGCGCCTCTGACTTTTGTTACAGCCCGCCCACAGAAAGAGCCCATTGCAATGTGGCTCAAACACTTTCTTAAACCGGCAGCACATGAGAACATGAGATTGGTGGCAATGGGTGAGCATGACAACAAAACCCCATATATAAAAAATCTTGGCCTGAAATACTTTGTGGATGACCGTTTGCAAACCTGCCAGAAGCTGGCGAGGGAGGGGATCACTCCCCTGGTTTACAACCAGCCGTGGAATATGAATGGCCATGACCTGCAAACAGTGGATAACTGGCAGGCTATCCATGCTCTTTGTTTTGACTGATCCCTTCTTCCTGCACTCTCCCCATACTCAGAAGGAATTACAACTCCTGGTTGTTTACAGTTCATTAATAATATGTTAACAATTTCGGTCTGTTCTGGTTTTCAGGCGGCCCAAACCATATCGTGAGGTATCTTTGAAATGGAATGTCCCAAATGTGGTCACCATTTAAAGAGCTATAAGAATCCCCTGCCAACAGTGGATATTATAATCGAGACAAAGGACGGTATCGTTTTAATAGAAAGAAAAAACAGACCCTTTGGTTGGGCCCTGCCAGGCGGGTTCGTGGATTACGGTGAATCCCTTGAACAGGCTGCAACGCGTGAGGCTTTGGAAGAGACAGGGCTCCAAATTACTCTGAAGCAGCAGCTTAAAACATATTCAGCTCCGGATAGAGATCCCCGGCATCATACGATTTCAACTGTCTTTATAGCAACTGCAGATGGATCTCCCCGTGCAGGAGACGATGCTGCTAAAGCAGACATTTTTGCACAACAGAATCTGCCGCGCCTTGCTTTTGATCACGCAAAAATTTTAGCAGACTACTTTAGATACAAATCAGAGGCAGTCACCCATGAGTGAGCCCCACATGAAAATCCTGCTTGTAGACGACGATCCGGCAATTCTTGAGGTTCTGGCTGACCTTATGGCCATTTTCGGGCATGAATATGTTACAGCCAGAGACGGTATTGAGGCACTTGAAAAGCTGAGACAAAACTTCTTTCATATTGTACTCACAGATATGATGATGCCCAATATGGACGGTATGGGGCTAGTAAAGTACATCAATGCAAACTACCCGAACATCAAGGTTATGGTCGTAACCGGTTATGACCGCACCTTCACCTATACCGATGTCATACGGGCCGGAGCCAGCGATTTTATTTCCAAACCATTCAACACAGATGAACTCGAAGCCAAAATCAACAGAATTGCCCGTGAGCTGGAACTCCTGAACCAGCTGGAATTCCTTTCAATTTCCGACGGCCTGACAGGCCTCTATAACCGGCGTCATTTTGACACCAAGATCTTTGAAGAGGCACGGCGGGCACACCGCCAGAATCATGACCTCTTCCTGGCGACCATAGATGTCGACAATCTCAAGGAGATAAACGATAAATACGGACATCTCGCTGGAGACAAACTTCTTAAATCAGTTGGCGATATCATCAAGCATTGCATCAGGGAAAATGTCGACTGGCCTTTCCGCTATGGTGGTGACGAATTCTGTGTCATCCTGACCCAGGTTTCCCTGGAACAGGCTATAGCAACCTCTGAACGTTTTATCCAGAGTTTCAGTGAGAAGAAACTGCCGCTTACCGGTCTGAGTATAGGCCTGGCCCAATTCATCCGCTCAAAGGATGCAAAGTGGACAGAAAACATTGCAGATCTGGTCAAAAGGTCTGATAATGCATTGTATAAGGCCAAACATACCGGTAGAAACCGCGTAGTGGTAGACAACAAACATAACGAGCACCATGCAGGAGAATGATACGCATAAGCCGGTTGAAATAAGCCGACTTCTTTCAACTGTTTTTGAAAATAGAAAATGGCGCAGCAAGCTCGAACTACACAGAGTTTTTGAATTCTGGAACAAAACCGTAGGTAAAGAAATTGCTGCAGTTGCCCAACCATATCTGATACGTGGACATGTCCTCTGGGTCAAGGTAAGGGACTCAATCTGGATGCAACAGCTGCATTTTCAAAAAATGCTGTTGCTTGAAAACATCAACAAGCAGCTTGTCAACGAAAAATTCTCCGATATCCACTTCCAACTCGACAGCTCTTTGTCAGCCCCGATGGAACCTGAAACTGAAAAGCAAAAACCGGTTTTCCTGGATAAAAAACAGGAGCAGGAGTTTGATAAACTCATCAGTCCACTGGAAAATGATGATTTAAAAGCATCCCTGAAAAGTCTCTGGGTGAAGATGCAAACGAAAGGCGAGTAGAACAATTGAAGATTTGTCGCCAAACGAGACGAGACGACGATTGACAGAGAAATTGAACATTGAAAATTTATGGTGAAAAAAATTCCATCAATTATCAGCAGTTTTTATATGCGGATAATCTTCAATCTTCAATTTCTCAAATCTTCAATATCTGTTAGCTTCCTGCTAACAGATTCGCGGCAGCGGTTCCCCGTGAAGCATATCAACCATGCGGGCTGAACCGATAATGGTGTCGAGCACCACCTGACCCCGATGCTCAGCAACAACCTCACCGATAATACAAGCATTTTCCCCGTATTCTATTTTCTTCATAACAGCCAGGAGACTTTCCGCCGCATCCGGCGCGACAAATGCCAACAATTTCCCCTCATTGGCCAGATAGAGAGGATCGAGCCCCAACAGTTCACAGGCTCCCTTAACATCATCCCGCACAGGCAAAGCAGCCTCCTTAATGCGGATTCCCACGCCTGAAGAACCTGCCAGCTCATTTAACGTAGTCCCCACCCCGCCTCTGGTCGGATCACGCAGGACATGAATGGCTTCTCCAATTTCTTTGATCATGGCAGCAACCATATGGTTCAATGGGGCAGAATCACTCTTGAAATCACCCTGGATCTGCAACCCCTCACGCTGGCAGAGGATTGTGGCTCCATGGTCCGCCATGGTGCCGCTCAGAATAATTTTATCCCCAACACGGCCATTTTGAGCAGAGATATCAAGCTCCTTATCAAGCAAACCGATGCCGCTAGTATTGATAAAAATCTTGTCCGCCTTGCCGGACTGGACCACCTTGGTATCACCTGTAACTATCTCCACCCCGGCCTTGTCAGCTCCATCCTTCAATGAACGCACAATGGTTTCAAGATCCTTAAATGCAAACCCTTCTTCGATGATCATGCCGACAGATATATAGAGCGGTTTTGCCCCACGCATGGCCAGATCATTTACCGTACCGTGGATGGCAAGGGAGCCGATATCTCCGCCTGGAAAAAAAATGGGATCGACCACAAACGAATCCGTACTGAAAGCTATTGTCTCGTTTCCAACCGTGAGGACTGCACTGTCTTCCATGGCTACAAGGGATTTGCTGCCAAAGCCTGCCACAAAGAACTTTTCGATCAGTTCATGGGAAGCTTTGCCGCCGCTGCCATGTGCCAATGTTATTTTTTCTGCCATATGTGTTTGTTTTCCTTTAAATTAGCCTTGAATCATTGCAAATTACACATTATCCTGCCACCCTGCTTATTGCAGCAGAATTTGTTATATGTTTGGGCACAAAATATTCCGGTTCCTGTCACTAAGATCACGGCTGCCAGGGTTTCTGCTCTTTCCGGGGAAAAATACCATTATCACATCGCTATTAAAAGCGATCTCTCGGATTTACTTAATTATTTTTACAAGGTTTTATAAACATGGCCTATCGTAACATACTTGAAAAAATTGGGAACACACCACTGGTATTGATCACTCGGCTCAACCCGGCAAAAAAAATAAAAATATACGCCAAACTTGAGTCATTTAATCCAGGCGGGTCGGTGAAAGATCGTATCGCCCTCTCAATGATCGAGACCGCTGAAAAAAACGGCGAACTAACTCCGGACAAGGTCGTCCTGGAAGCAACCAGCGGCAATACAGGCATAGGACTGGCCATGGTCTGTGCGGTCAAGGGATACAAATGCCAGCTAGTCATGCCCGAATCGGCCAGCATCGAGCGCCGTATGATCATGGAGGCCTACGGGGCAGAAATCCTTCTGACACCTGCCAAAAGAAGCACTGACGGAGCCATTGAGCAGGCCTATATCATGGCACGGGAACATCCGAACCGTTACTTTCTGACCGACCAGTTCAACAGTGATGCCAACTGGCAGGCACATTACCGCACAACCGGCCCGGAGATCTGGGAGCAGACGAAGGGCAAGGTAACCGACATAATCTCAACCCTTGGCACAACAGGCACGGCCATGGGACTCTGTAAATATTTTTCCGAGAACCATCCTGAAGTCAGGGTGACTGCGGTTGAACCCTTCCTGGGCCACAAACTCCAGGGACTTAAAAACATGAAGGAGTCTTACAAGCCTGGAATATTTGATAAAAATCTGCCATTTCAAATCATCAATATCCCGGATGATGAATCATTTAAAATGTCCAGGGAACTGGCACACAGGGAGGGGATCTTCGTGGGCATGAGCTCCGGTGCAGCCATGTGCGCAGCCCTGACCCGCGCTGAACAGATTAAGGATGGCTTCATAGTAGTGATCCTGCCTGACGGGGGCGAAAAATATCTCAGTACCACGCTCTTTAGTACCAAGAAGGTAACCGAGACAAAAAGCAACGAAGAGCAGCTGCGCTTTTACAACAGCCTTACCAAGAAAAAAGAAGTCTTCCGTCCAATCTCCAAGAAAAAAGTTACCTTTTATGCCTGCGGCCCCACTGCCCATGAGCATGCTAACCTTTCCCACTGCAGGCGCTTTATTGTCGCCGACCTGATAAATCGCGTCCTTGGGAGCAAGGGTTTCAATGTGCATTTCTACATGAATTTTACCGATCTGGACGACAACACTATCCTGGGTGCCGAAAAAGCAAAGCAGCCGCTGACAGAATTCACCGAATCCTATATCAGGGAATTCAAGGCTGACATGGATGCCCTGGGCATAAAACAGGCGACCGGCTATCCCCGTGCCTCCCAGCATGTAGAATCCATGATTGACATTACCAGCCAGCTCATTGACAAGGGCTATGCCTATGAAAAACACGGTTCCATCTATTTCGATATCTCAAAATTCAAACGCTACGGCAAACTATCAGGCGCAGACCTCAGCAAGATCCAGATAGGCAAGACCGTTGACCTGGACAACTATGAAAAAGAAAACCCGGTGGACTTCACCCTGCTGAAACGCTCGACCCTTTCAGAACTTAAAGAGGGCATCTTTTATAAAACAGACTGGGGCAACGTACGCCCCGGCTGGCATATTGAATGTGCTGCCATGTCAACCCATTTCCTCGGCGAAACCATAGACATTCATACCAGCGTCCGCGAACTGATCTTTCCGCATCATGAAAATGAGATAGCCATAGCCGAGGCTATGACCGGCAAACCTCTTGCCAACTACTGGCTGCACAACGAACAACTCCTGGTGGAAGGCAAAAAAATGTCCACCGAGGCCAAGACAGTCTTTACCCTCAAAGATCTGCTCACTAAAGGTTACAGCGGCCGGGAGGTCAGGTTCCTGCTTCTGGCCACCCACTATAGAAAGCCCCTGCATTTTTCTTTCAAAAAACTGGATGAGGCCAGGAAAAACCTGAAAAAGCTTGATGGATTCACCCAGAAGCTGCTCTGCCTCCCTCCTGGCCTGCCCCATCCCAAAGTAGCAGCCTATCTCACTGAAATGGAAGAACTGTTCTGCGGAGCACTGGCCAATGATATCAACATGTCACGGGCCATGGGTGCCGTCTTTGACTTTATAAAAAAAATCAACCCAATCCTCTCAAAAGGCCAGTTGGATCTGGAACAGAAAAAATACATCCTGGAAACCTTTGAAAAGCTCAACACCATCCTGAACGTTTTGAAGCTCAAGGAATGCCCCCTGGCGCCTGAGATTGACAAACTCATCAAAGACCGTGAGGAGGCTCGCCGAAACAAGGACTGGGAACGCGCCGATACAGTGCGCGACGAGTTGGCCCAAAAGGGATTTGAGATAGTTGATACGCCCAAAGGGCCTGTCTGGAAAGAATTAGAAAAGGCTTGATCCTTGTTGCTGGCCTCTTGATACTGGATAAAATATAAAGCGCAGAGGGCAGGGAAAAACCTCTCCAGCCTTACGCCGTTCGAGATAACGGGATATGCACTTTCACCGCATATCCATTCTTTAATTCATTATCCAGAAACCAGCATCCAGTACCTGGCATCAAATCTTGAAGACTTCGTAGATAAGCACCCTTAAGGGGCACTCTTTTCAGTACCCCCTCGAGGGGTATAAACTCCGACTTCGAAAAGTCTCGTAGTCATCAACGGGGCCCAATAAAATCAATAGATTACGGGCGTAATACCTCTCCGCATCATGTTTTTTATGATGCCGACAAATCTTTTAAATCAGCTTTTAGCTGTCTTGCCGTAGGAATTGTCTGGAGGCGGAGTGCCTCTTTTATCCAAAGAGACCTTGAAACTGCGAAAATCAGGCTTGTCTATACGATTCAGGGAGATCAATGCCTGCAGAACGTCCCAGCCGATCTGACCCCTCTGGGCCATGGCAGTAACCTCCTCCAGGGCTGGCGGTTGTCAAATGACGTCGGCCGATATGGGCGCGGTGAGATAAGGGCATCATACACGTCGCTGACCGCAACAATTTCCACCATGGGATCTTTTAACTTCACCCCACGCATATAACCGGATCCAGCCAGCCGTTCATGATGGTCCCTTGCCACCTTGGCAGAAAAATTATTCATATCCTTGGTGTAATAGCAAAGCAGGGCATACCCTGCCACAGGATGCTGAAACAGAACATTTCGCTCATCTCTGGTCAGGGGATCCCGTTTCATAAGAATATCAATCGGCACGCAGATCTTCCCCAAATCATGAGACGGGCCGGCCGTGGCATTGAGTATCAGCCTCTGATAGTCAGGTATGAGTATTTTTGCCAACAGGGTGGATATGGCAAAGATCATCAGCATATGCCGGTAGGTATGATAATCATACTCCCTGAAATAGTCTAAAGACTCCAGGACCGGTACGGGCAGGATCACCTGCTCCATTAAATTTAAAACATCCTCTGTATCCTCATGATTATCAAAAATGACCTTATACGGAGGATTGGACAAAAATTGAAAAATATTATCTCTTACCGAGCCGAATTGCATCAAAGACATGCTCTTTGATGCCTGGCTGACGTTTGATGCAATAATCTCCCTGATCACATCTTCAGTCAATACAGTCCCTGCCGGCACCAGTTCCTTGCCATCAAGGGTATGAATTGAATACTGCAATGGAATTTCAAACATTAAGGTCGTCCTTATTTTACTCTACTCAATTACCAGGGCTTGCAAAAAGCAAAACAAAAATAAACTATCTGCTCTGGTTTTTTTTGACAATGAAACTCCCCGCGGCAAGCCACGGGGTATCTCAACAAAGGATATTTCCTACAATAACGCTGCAAGCAGCGGGGTATTTACCCTAAGAGAGAATAAAATATTAGGTCTTAACCTCTGCACAATCCCTAACCATCTAGGCCTCACCATCCTGTTTTATTACCGACACATTCACCTGAAGTTATCTATCCTTACCCTTGAGGGAACTAACTTGCTAAGGCTTGGCTATACATGCACCAAATACAACAAAACACTCATCAACCCGATAATTATTCGTATTTTTAACATTTTCATTTCTCCTGATCTTTGTTTGATCCTTTACTAAAAGCAAATGGCTTTTTACCAGGCATAACTCACACCAATTCCACCAATAATCCGGGTACTGAAAATTTCTGAGCCTGCAATTATAGATAATGGAACCACCTCATTATAAGCATGTATTTTTAAAATTGCATTATTCCCATCCCAATTTAATTTTATTTGTTGCTATTATATTTGGTGTTCAGGCTCGGGTTTTTCGCCGGCCATTTCCTGGTCCTGCCTGTATAT
>JAAXQI010000242.1 GCA_012974315.1 Desulfobacterales bacterium
CGGGTGAGCGGCCAAAATCGGTCCGACGGATCTGTCGGACGCGCTTGAAGGACTCACCCCACCAACCGACCCAAATCTTCTGGTGGGCATTGAGACCGCTGATGACGCAGCTGTGTATCGGCTGACAGATGAAATTGCCATGATCAACACAGTGGATTTTATTACGCCACCGGTGGATGACCCCTACTGGTTTGGCCAGATATCGGCTGCCAACTCTATTTCCGATGTCTATTCCATGGGGGGCACGCCTATTACAGCACTCAACGTGGTAATGTTCCCGAGCAAGCATCTTGACATGGGAGTCCTCAAAGACATTTTAAAAGGTGGACATGACAAGGTTGTTGAAGCAGGTGCCTGTATGGTCGGAGGCCATACTGTGGACGATGAAGAACCTAAATACGGCCTGTGCGTCAATGGTGTTGTACACCCGAACCGGATTATAACCAATGCCGGTGGACAGCCGGGCGACGCCCTTATTCTCACCAAACCCCTTGGATCTGGTGTTCTTTTTAATGGTGTGCGCTCCGGCAAACTTCCATTCAAAGACCTTGAGCGGGACACCCTCCCATCCCTTGCATCTTTAAACGACAAAGCAATGGCGGCGGCTCTTCAATATGACCTGCATGCATGTACGGATATCACTGGTTTCGGTATTCTGGGACATCTTCTGGAAGTGGCCCACGGCTGTAATGCCAGGGTTGTTCTGGATTACAAAAAACTTCTATTCTATGCCGATGCGCTTGCCATGTACAAGAGAGGTGAAACAACCGGCAGCAACAAACCAAACCGCGCCATGGTCCAAAAACACCACCTCGATATACAGGTTTCCCTTTCCAGCCCTGAGGAAGAATTACTCTACGATCCACAGACTTCAGGAGGCCTGTTATTGTCACTCCCAGGTCATCAGGCAGATGAACTGCTCACGTCTCTAGCAGCCGCGGGGGTGAAAAACGCTGTACAAATCGGCACGATCACTGCTGATCCAGTAGGTATTACGGTTATCTAATTTACTATAGCTGTTTGTGTAATCTTTTGTAACTATATCGTGCCATTAACGAGTTAACAGCAAAATAGACACCTTGGCTCATTCTCTTCGCTTGGGACTTACATAATCTATTGGCTGAAAGAACAATGAAATCCCAGTTGCACTGATATAAAAAGAATGACTTACGAATCATCACTCAGACTTGCATCCTTTTTAACTGTTTTTCTATTGATTGCCATTTGGGAGGTTTTCTCTCCCAGGCGCCCCCTCTACACTCCTAAATTACACCGCTGGCTAATCAATATTGGGATCACCATAGTAAACACCCTCATTATCAGATCGTTTATTACACTTAGCGCTGCAAAATTTGCAGCTACAAATAGCAATTTTGGCCTTTTAAATCAATTTGCCCTTCCCTTTCCAGTTGTTGTTATAATCAGCATTCTGCTCCTTGATCTGATCATTTATTTTCAGCATGTTATCTTCCATGCCATCCCTTTATTCTGGCGCCTGCACATGACACACCATGCAGACCTGGATATAGATGTGACTACCGGCCTCCGCTTTCATCCCCTGGAACTAATACTCTCCCAAGCAATAAAAATTGGAGCAATTCTCTTTATTGGTCCACCTGTTTTAGCAGTAATTCTCTTTGAAATTCTCCTGAATGGTACGTCCATGTTTAATCATGGCAACATTCGCATCCCCTCAAAAATTGACCGGATCCTGCGACTTATAGTCGTAACTCCAGACATGCATAGGGTACATCACTCTGTAGTCATTCGTGAAACAAACAGCAATTTCGGGTTCAATTTCCCACTTTGGGACAGGCTGTTCAGAACCTACAGGGCAGAACCGGCAGCCGGTCATAAAAAAATGGTCATAGGACTTTCTCAATTCAGGGATCCCAGGCTGCTGACATTGCCAAGGTTACTGGTACTCCCCTTTGTGGGAGACCCAGGGCTATATTCCCCTGGCATTAAAGGACGCGAACCAAAATCTCGCGACAAAGACTAAAAATCGTTAAAACCATAGCAATTAAAATATTATGAGACCGACTCACATTGACCCTCCCATCATATATTGACATATTCGATCAAATAAATAGCTAATGCCGATTATTATAATCCTATGCATAGATGAAAATTATGCCCCATAGCCAATAAGGAAAAATCATGGATATTCATCATTTGAAAATCTTTGTATCTGTCTACAAAAATAAGAGCTTTACAAAAGCTTCCGAAAAACTGCATATCAGTCAGCCCACCATCAGCGAACATATAAAAAACCTGGAGAAATCCCTCAATTGCAAACTGTTTGACAGACTGGGCCGTTCAATCATGCCAACTGCCGAGGCAGATGTTCTCTATCCCAAAGCACTGCAGATTCTTGACGACCTTGATCAAATCCAGGAAGATATCTCTGCTGCGGGAATCGGGGTAAAAGGAAAACTGATTATTGGGGCTAGCACCATTCCAGGTGCCTATATTCTGCCCCGTATGGCTTATACTTTCAAAAAACAATACCCGGATGTAGCATTTGAAATACTTATAGAGGACTCCAGCAAGATCACGAACATGGTCCTGCAGCATGATCTGTTTTTCGGTATTGTCGGCGCTAAAATGACATCTGAGAAACTTGATTATGAACCATTGATTGAAGACGAGCTTGTCCTTGTTGCAACTCCAAAATTGCTGCCCCAAAAGACTATTACCCTGGATAAACTTAGATCAATACCTTTTCTGCAAAGGGAAATTGGTTCCGGCACACGCCAGACCTTTGAAAATTTTCTAAAAAAGAATACTATTACCACCAACACCTTTAACATTGTTGCCACCCTTGGTTCAATAAGCGCCGTGAAGCAAGCTGTAAAGGGGAACTTGGGCGCCTCAGTTATTTCACGGGTTGCAGTGCAAGAGGAACTGGACAGCTCCATTTTGCATGAAATACCTATCATTAATATGAAGATGAAACGGAAATTCTACCTGGTGCTTCAGAAAAAAAGAACCCTGCCGACACAGTATGCAGCTTTCTGCGAACATATGAAAAAAAAATATTGATCAGATGAATCATTTTGAAAAAATATTCAGCGAATGGGTCATAAAACATCGCTGGTGGCTGATAGCTGCCACTCTGGTGCTGGCTGTTGCCACTGCCACCGGTATGC
>JAAXQI010000259.1 GCA_012974315.1 Desulfobacterales bacterium
CCATGCCGCTGGTCCTTGTCGGATCAGTGGTCGGCCTGCTGGCGATGCAGGCCGATTTTGGATTTATGGTCATCCTCGGGCTTTTGGCCCTGGCCGGATCCATTGTAAACAACGGTATCGTGATGATCGATAAAATTGAGGAGAACCGGCGCGACGGGCAGACACCCTATGATGCGGTTGTCAATTCGGCCGTCAGTCGATTCAGACCGATCCTGCTTTCGGTTTCAACAACCATGCTTGGATTTACGCCGCTGATCATCAATCATGATCCGCTTTTTTACGGCATGGCATGCATCATGTTCTTCGGTCTGGGCATCGGCAGTTTATTTACGCTTAACTACGTTCCGGCGCTTTATACCCTGTTTTTCCGTATTAAAGCACCGGGTAGATAGTTGGTAATACCTGAATGTTGCACGAGAAAAAAAGGAACGCTAAAATGAAAACGTGCTGTCTAATCTTTGGATTGGTTATAAGTTTTACCATGATGCTTACCGGATGCGCAGTGGGGCCGGATTATATCAGGCCCGAAGCACCGGAACCTCAGAAATGGCTTGAGGAAAAGGATCCTCTAATCAAGAGTGAACCGGCGGATTTTGGCCGGTGGTGGACGGTCTTTAATGACCCGGTTCTCGATACTCTGGTCGAGATGGCTTCTCAGCAGAACCTTCCCCTTAGAATCGCGGGAATCAGGATTCTGGAAGCCCGTGCCCAGTTAGGGATCGCTACCGGAAATCTCTATCCCCAATCGCAAGCTGTTGGGGGAAGCTACTCTTATACAGACGTAAGCAAAAACTCTGCGAATTCCCAGGGTGGACTCGATTTTCATTATAGTAATATTGATTTGGGTTTTGATGCTGCCTGGGAACTGGACTTCTGGGGTAAATTCCGCCGTGCCGTTCAATCAGACATAGGCAAACTTGAAGCTTCAATTGCAAGCTATGATGACATCATGGTCACTCTCACTGCTGAGGTGGCCCGTACTTATCTCTTTATTCGTACGCAAGAGGCGCGTCTGGCCATTGCAAGAGAGAACGTAAAGATTCAGGAACATTCCCTTCAAATCGCCGAAACCCGTTACAAAGAAGGAGACGTCACCGAACTGGATGTGCAACAGGCAAGAGCGCTTCTGCGAGACACTCAGGCCACGATACCCCGGATACAAGCAGACCTTCGCCAAAGCAAGAACGGGCTTGCTATTTTGCTTGGGATGCTCCCCGGGGAACTCAAGGATATATTAGAAGCACCGAAGCCCATTCCCACAGTACCTGCTGAGGTAAGAGTGGGGGTTCCGTCGGAGTTGCTGCGTCGGCGTCCGGATATCCGCCTCGCAGAGCGCCAGGTCGCCGCCCAAAGCGCCCTGATCGGAGTTGCAAAGGCAGACCTTTACCCACATTTCTCTCTTTTCGGCTCCATTGGGTTGCAGGCGAGTGATGCAGGTTTAACGGCAGCAGGTTTTCCCGGGGGCAGCTCATTTAGTAATTTCTGGGATTCCGACAGCGTCGAATTTTTCGGCGGAGCTGGTTTTTCCTGGAACATTTTGAACTATGGACGCATCACAAACCGTGTTCGTATTCAGGATGCCCGATTTCAGCAACTGGTTGTTAATTATCAGAATACAGTGCTCAAAGCGGCTCAAGAAACAGAAGACGCCATGGTGGCCTTTTTGCGGTCACAGGAGGAGGTAAAATTTTTATCAGAAAGCGTGCAAGCAGCCATGCGTTCGGTGGATCTTTCCATGATTCAGTACCGGGAAGGGCTGGTAGACTATCAGCGGGTGTTGGATACGCAACGATTTCAAACTCAAGAGCAGGACCTTTTTACCCAAACCAAAGGATCTGTCGCCCTGAATTTTATTGCCGTGTTTAAAGCCCTTGGGGGGGGCTGGCAGATTCGTGAAGGAAGAGATTTTGTTCCTGAGGAAACCCGAAAAGAGATGCAACAACGGACAAACTGGGGGAATTTGCTGACACCCACAAAACTGGAAACACCACCGGACAATGAAGACAAGCCGAGATGGCTATCACCGGAATGGTAATGCCTGTATCAAACTATTTTTAAGAGAAACCCCAGGGAAAACTTGTGCCACCTTTACGATTTATCTCAGTAATTATATGAAACAAAATCAGCTGACCATAAATAATATAATCCTCTTAAATTGCCTGATCGTCATGATCCTTTTCTTGCCCGTATTATCTTTTCATAGAGTGTTGATGAAAAACATACTTCTTACGGCTATTATATTCTTCGGCACTTTTTCTCTGGACTTCGTTAAAAGAGCTCAAAAGGTTTTGATCGTATTCGGAGCAGTTACCATATTTTTAAACTGGCTTGATCATTTTTTCCCAAGTCATGTGTTGGACTTAGTCTTTTCCTTCTCATTTTTTTTCTATAATTTGTTTATTGTCGTATTTTTGGTCAGGCATATCGCTAAGAGCGAAAAGGTCAATGTCACCAGCATAATCAATTCAATCAACGGGTATCTGTTTATAGGAATATTAGGAGCGGTGCTCCTGGCCATGACGGAAATACTGCAAAAACTTATCTATCACCTGGATACCGGGACGATTAATTTTGCCGGGGGGACTGCCCAAGGGTTTCATGATTTTCTATACTTCAGCTTTATTACACTGACAACGTTGGGATATGGTGATGTCACACCGGTTTCCCCTTTAGCCAAATCCTTAAGCATTGTTATTGCCGTTACCGGCCAGCTTTATTTGACCATTCTGGTTGCCTTGCTGGTGGGTAAGTACATAAGCAGTTCTATAGAAAGATCGTAGCATAATTCTGCTTGGTATGACCTTCTCTCATTGGACATGACCTGGAGCCGTTCATAGAAAACGATCTTCGGTCCCGAAATGGACGGCCAGTATACAGCGGAAATCTTATATCGTTTTCAGCTTTCAAATACAGGATTCTGGAGACAGCTTAGAATCAACACTATCTATTGTATGCCACTCTTGTAAGTTGGTATTGATCATCGACCACTATGGCAAGAGCAATCTGCGATTAGGCACTTTTACGGTTAGGAGGAGTTTAATGAAACGAAGTTCTGTTAAATGGTTTGGCTATTTGTTTTCTTTTGTTTTTCTGATTATTTCTTGCGCTGGGACTGAGACCGAACTCACCCAAAATCAGGTAAATGA
>JAAXQI010000072.1 GCA_012974315.1 Desulfobacterales bacterium
CCTATCTATAAACCTGGTTGAATTGGAGATTATTATAATCAATTCTGGTGTGGGCCCCATCAATAAATCAGATATTTTCATGGCTGAAACCGGCAGCAGATTAATTATAGGTTTTAATGTCGGGATAATGGGCCATATTGATCAGGTGGCAGCTGAGCACACTATAGAGATCCGTCTCTACGAAGTCATTTATAGACTTCTTGAAGATGTGGAGTCTATAGCTGGAAGCCTGATTACTCAGGAGTATGCAGAGGAAATTGTTGGTACAGCAAAAGTCATTGCACTTTTTAAAAGCAGTCGGAAGGGCATCATTCTAGGCTGTAAAGTGTTGACGGGTAAGCTGATCCAGGGGGGATCATTTAGGATACTGGGTGCTATGGGCCCAATATATTTTGGAACTATCGAGTCTCTTCATATTGAAAGAGATGCAGTCAGAGAAGCAAGGAAAGGTCAGCAGGTGGGGCTGAAAATAAGAAACTTCACCAAGGTAAAGATTGGCGATTTGGTTGAGAGTTTTCAGTCTGGAGCAGGACAACAGATTAAGCCTTGGCGCCCCCGGGGAAAAATTTTTCACCCTTAGTGTTTTTTTCTTGAGTTCGTTATTTTGAGATGCTACAATGTGGCAGTAGCTTTGGTGTGGAAATTTTGTAAATATAAGCAATTCCAGCATGTTAAGTAGATTGTAAAAAGGTCACATTTTTTTATGCAATAAAAAGTTTTTTTTAAAATATTAATAAAATGACCGGATGTGTCCGATGGAAAGCAATGTAAATGCAAGCCAGGAAAATCAACTACAGGACAGAGTCAGCAGAATAGCTGAAGGAGTTTTGATGCTGGGTGGTGCACTAATTGGACTCTGGTTGTTAGGTGTGCTTCTCTATTCCTTTCTGAAATAATTATATCCTCGAGTCTTTCCGTATTCTGAATGGGAAGGACTCGTTTGCATAGGCCAATATTAACGAATGGCCCAGGATTAATCCGCCTTGGTGCGGATTTTTTTTGTCCTTTGCCCCAATATCCTTACCAGTTGTTTTCATATGCGTGAAAGAGTAGAATGCTACTCTATTCTACGTTATAATTTAAAATTCTTTTTTCTAGCAGCAGCAATGATTCAGGAAGCAGATTTGCAGGCAGAATTGAATAAGATCAAAGCAGAGATAAAGAAGATATCAGATACCTTTGTCTTTTCGGTCCGTGACATTTCCCTGCATTTTCAGACACTTAAAAGTGCCCGGGCTTCCAGGATGCTTATGGAGGCTCCAGGTCTTTACTACCCGAATTTTGAACTCTATGTGATTTCACGGTCAGGAATGGTACGGGGTCATGGGTCCATGGACCAACATTTTTATTCATTTTTTCCAGAAGGGACGGGTGTTTGTTACGGCTTTGTCCTGTATCCAGAAAGTTTTGTCCGTACATGTCTTGATAAAATATTACGCAAAACAACTAAAAACATCACTCCTCAACTGCGAATATCCATGGAAAATGTCTATAACCGCAAACACCATAAGAAGAAAAAGCTTGTGAACTCGGAAATTGAAAAAGAGTTGATCATGATGCTTAAAAAAGATATGGGAAGAATCATGTAGGGGATACAGTCACGCGACTGAATCCAGGCAGAGTAATATTTAAGGAAATAAATCGTTGAATAGCAGCAAACAGAAATATCAAAAACCAAGCGAACGTTTAGCCCGGTTTATTCTGGGCATTTTCGGGTGGTTTAAGTATGTTGCAGGTTCCCCAAACGCTGCTATGCCTCGTGGTCAGGCAGTTCAGCATCATGGGAGAGAATTGTCTCCGGGGAATGCTATACACTTTTCGTCTATTCTTCTGGTGGAAGATGACCCCAATATAGCCAGGGATTTTATCGCGATTATTAAAAAGTATTATGTTTGTGGTTCGATTATGATTTTTGTTGCCCATGCCTATGATGCTGCAGTAACCTTTTTTGAAAACGAGGACGTCAATCTGGTGATTATGGATGCTGATCTGGATGATGAAGATGGTGATGGTGCATCTCTGATCCAGCAGTTTCTTGGCCAAAAACCGAATTTGGTTATTCTGGCAAATAGCAGCAGCAAGATTTCCAACCATAAACTTACAGGTTTTGGGGCAATGGAAACCCTTGGGAAAAATCCAGAAAGATTGAAAAAGTGGTTTTTGCAGCATGATCCGGCAGGGTCTGGCTGCTGATAGAACCTCTAAATAAAATGTATCTTTTTGGATGGATATTTTTTAAAATATTTTTAGATGAAAATTTAAATTGGAAAAGGCGACAAGAATAAAATGTTTAATTTTATCAGGCAGACATTATTAAGTAACAAGGGCCCATCTGATAATGTCCCAGACAAAGAAGAAAGAACAAGGATAGCTGCCAGCGTCATACTTCTGGAAGCTGCATATGCAGATCACGAATGTACGGACGATGAACTGAATCATGTTATTGAAACGCTTTGTTCGGATTTTGACCTGTCAAGGAAACACGCTGAAGATCTGCTTGGTCTTGCCCATCGTGAACGGAGCCAGGCAGTTGATCTTTTTGAGTTTACCAATCATATAAATAACGAATTCAGTAGGGAGGAGAAAACGGCTGTGCTTGAGGCGGTCTGGCGCATTATTCATATTGACGGCCAACTGGAAAAGCACGAGGATCATTTTGTCCGTAAACTGACTCATCTCCTGAGGCTATCACATAAAGAAATGATAGATGCCAAGCTAAAGGCTCGGAAACAGATACAGTAAGGTTTTTTTCATGTAACACAGCTGACAAAAATTGTGAGAGGTGCAAAATGGAAATGAGTAAGGTTATGGTCAAAGAGGGCGATGTTGCAATTATTACCTGTCCATCCTGCCGGGAAATAAAAAATCTCTCTGTCCTCCATTACAAGGAAACAGGACAACGGGAACTTAAGATAAGATGCAGTTGTGATACGTTGTTCTGCATCTGCCTTGAATACAGGGCACATCACAGAAAACCTACAAGACTTTTGGGCAAAACCATTAACCTGTCAAACCATAGGGAAAATCAAGATGTAATCATAAAGAATGTTTCTAGGGGCGGCATAGGGTTTTGTCCTTTTAAAAAACACCGCACCCGGCAAGATGACCTGTTACAGCTTTCCTCTATTGATACAGATGTTACAGTCCGGTCTTCAACCATTGATTATATTGGCTGTGAATTCAATTCAACGGAAAAGTTTAAGACCTCACTTGGATTTTATCTTATCAGTTAATTGGAAGAAAATTGGATGACCTGATTAAAAAAATAAGGAAATTTCGGGAGGAGAGAGATTGGGACCAATTTCATTCTCCTAAAAACCTGGCAATGGCCCTGATTGTCGAAGCAAGTGAATTGGCAGAGCATTTCCAGTGGTTGACTGAAGAGCAGAGTGGCAACCTTCCACCTGACAAACTTGCGGAGGTGAAGGAAGAGGTCGGCGATGTTCTGATCTATGTGGCAAATCTCTGTGATAAGCTTGGTATAAACCCCATTGATGCGGCCCATGAAAAACTGGAAAAAAATAAGGAAAAATACCCAGTTGCCGCGGTACTTGGTAAATCCTACAAGTATAGTGAATACAAGTGAACTGTGCTTACTGTCATATAGAAATCACTGAAACAAAAATTTATATCAGAGATGAATGTCCAGCATGCGGAAGGGATCTCCATATATGCCTGAATTGTGATTTTTATGATCAGAACGCTTATAGTCAATGCCGTGAGTCAATAAAAGAACCGGTTCAGGATAAGGAAAAAGCGAATTACTGCGATTTTTTTCGTGCCGCAAAAACAGGTTTAGCCCATGTGGGTAAAGAGAGTGATGCTGTCAAGAAGTTGAATGATCTCTTTAATTGATGAAGAATAGTTTTGATTATTTTTTTCGATCAGAAATTATTTTGTCAACCTTGTTGTAGAATTCAGGATAAAGCTTTTGGGCACAGTCTGGACATATTCCATGGCTGAATTCCGCCTCTGAATGATCCCTGATATATGTTTCTATCTGATTCCAATAGCCTTTATCATCTCTGATTTTTTTGCAGGAGGCACAGATCGGTAGCATTCCACCTAAGAGGTTTACCTTGTCTAATGCTTCCTGCAGTTCGTCAATCAATTCTGCTTTGGCGTTTTCTGCCTTTATCCTGGCCGATATATTCTGGAAGCTTTCTACAACACCGATTAAATTGCCACCTGCATCCCTGAAAGGCCTGGCAGAGATGATAAATGTATTTGTCCCCTTTTGGGTATTCTGTTTTACAGATTCAACGGTTACCTTCTCCTTGCCATTGATAACCTGCTGCAAGGGGCAATCATCGGTGTGGCATAAAGCGCCGGGACGGGATTCAAAGCACTTTATGCCTTGCCCTTCTTTGGTTGAAGTCTTGGGCCAAATTTCCCTGTAGGCCTTATTGGCCTTAACAATTTCAAAGTCAATACTTGTAATGCACAAGGGGTTGGAGCTATCCAGAACATTTTCCAGGGTAATATGTGACTGTTTCAGTTTCTTCTCAGCCTGCACCCGTTCAGCAATTTCATTATGAAGGGCAGTGTTTGTCTCTTCCATCTGCTCAGTCTTTTTTAGCACAAGCGACTCTAGATTTTTCCTATACTCTTCTATCTCGGTATGCACTCTCTGGACACGATGAAAATAGATACCAAAGGCAAAAATAATTATGAAGGTTGCTGTGTTGATCGCACCGCTGAACGGGGAGATCTGCTTCCAGATTTCAGGCATATCATTCAGCAGTAGAATCTGTTTGATCAGATGACCGAATGACCGTGATATGGCAAAGCAAACAATGGCCATTGTAAGAAGGAAGATATACTGGCGGAAAATATCATCAGTTTTTTGTTTTGACCATTGCCAGGAAGCGTGGGCGCATAAAAGCGCAATGCAGACAGTTAGTGCAGAGCCAAAAATATCGATATATACAACAGGCATCCAGGAAATTGTCATTGAACCCTCCTCCATTTCTGTAAAGCAAGAAGCAGAAATATAAAAGAGGGCACCAGCAGGATATGATCAAGCAGGGTAAGATAAAAAAAAGCATCAAAGGAGTCGGTGACAATAAAAGCTGTAACCTGGTTTTCTTGGGAGATGAATCTTGCAGGATTTACAATTTCATGCATCCAGTGGCCGAAAAAGGTGAGGAAATTCCACAGGATGATAAGCCAGAGAAAACTTTTAAACTCAAACCACCCTGGATCTGTTATGCGGAAAGAGTATACCCGGTACAACAGGTAGCCCATTCCGGAGATGAACAGGATATGTCCGATCTGATGAGATACCAGACCTTCCGCCCCTCCATGCCCTTGCACAGCGTAAACAGGCATTGCCCCGCTAATCAGGGAGAATGTCGCGGAAAAATAAAGGGCCTTGAGTATTGAAACTTTATCTCTCATAGTCAAGGGAGTGGTTATTATAGCGTATTTGCTCTTCAATAAATCGCTATAAGGAATTTTTCAGCGAGATATGTCTGCCCGTTTTTTTACTTCCAGCCCGGGAATATTCAAAAAAACTTAGACATTGTAACTCTTATTGAGAGTACTTATCAAGTATAAACCTGAAAATGGGAAAATAGCTTTCAGCGGGAAACGTTCAGTAAAAAAATAAGGGAAGATCCAGGATAATGAAAGAGCTAACGTGTTTTTATTCCTCCATTGAGCCTATCTTTCAGATTATAATTTCTGGCTCATGGATTGACGCGTGGTTTTACAGTGATTTTTCAGCAGTTTATGATTAGATATATTGTTGATCGGCTGGGTTATTTGTTGACAGAGTGTTTGGTTATCCATTACTTGTTGATTTACTGCGATGAACCCGGGTGGCTTCAAAGAACCGCCCCGAATTTTGGCGCTGGTAAAAAAGCGATTACCTGTCAACCATGCAACCTCTACTAACCTTTAAGGCTGTATTGACATGATTAGAGACAACAACATACTTTATGATCTGCTAGATGAAAGCTCTCCTGCTGAAACCTTAGCTGAGATAAAAAATGTCCTGCTCCTGATCGACCCTTCCCCGGACCCGTTGCCAATCGAAAATATATTTGCGGATATCATCCTGCTCTTCAACGGAAAATTTCCCGGATACAAGGCCAGTAATACAAAATATCATAACCTGGAACATACATGTTCAACCACTCTTGCTGCTGCAAGGCTCATTCATGGTTTGCATGTCCGGGGACAGGTTTTCTCCCCAAGGCTTGTTCAGCTTTGCCTGATCGGGACACTTTTTCATGACACGGGCCTGATCCAGACCAGCGATGAAGTGGAGGGTACCGGGGCCCAGCACACCATGGGCCACGAGGAACGCTCAATAGCCATCATGGGAAAATATCTCGCCGAAAAGGGCTATTCACAGGAGGACATCCGCGACTGCGGCCATATGATCAAGTGTACAGAGCTCTTCTTTCCCATGGGAGATATCCCATTTAATTCTGAAGAAGTCTTGACCATGGGCAAGGTTGTTGGAACCGCCGACCTGGTTGCCCAGATGGCAGACAGGAATTACCAGGAAAAACTGCCTCTGCTTTTCATGGAGTTTCAGGAAGCCAAGGTGCAAGGGTTTGAGACCCCCCTGGAGCTTTTCCAAAAAACCGAGGAGTTCTATCGCAAGGTGGCACGTAAAAGGATGAGAAATGAACTGGAAGGAATTTCTTCTGCAGCTCTCTATCATTTCAGGGAGAGGTGGGAAATAGATAAGAATCTTTATGAGGAAGCAATCAAGTATAACATAAGACGCATGAAGGATACTGTCGTAGAGTCTATGCTGCAGCTCTCTATTATTTCAGGGATAGATCGAAAATAGAGTACCCGTTCAGCAGCACCCATCCGGAGTCTTCCTGCGGTCGTTTATGCCCTGCAAGGGTGCTTACCTGCGTGCGATCGGACCAGCTAACACAGGACTAATATAGCTTGCCGTCCCGTTTGTGCCCCAAGGGCACTTCCGTTGGGCGCACACATCGGGAACACTGCTAAACGGCTACAGCGGCAGAGGTTTTTCCCTGCCGTGCTCTGACCCGGTAAACGGTTAGGGAAATAGACAGGGATCTTTATGCGGAAAAGATATGCTGTACAGGTTGAATTCCGAGATCGGAAGGGTGATAGGTCTCGATGATTTCCCTTACATAGTTGCCCGTTTCGGGGTCGCGTTCGTCCAGGTTAATTATTTCCTTTTTTTTGTAACTGTCATCACTTCCTTTTTCCAGGACGCAGACTAATGGCCTTTTGGAAAACTCCCTGCTGGGAGAACTGACAACCAGGGCCAGTTCGTCGGTGTCAAGCCGCATCAAAGTGCCAACCGGATATACCCCCATAATATTGATGAAAACCTTGATGAGGATAGGATCATAGTCCCTGCCGGCCCGATCGAACATGTAGCCAAGGGCGCGGTCCGGGCTCAGCACGGATTTCCGGTAGGCCCGCGATGATGTTAACGTATCATATTGATCTGCAATGGAGATAATCTTGCCAAAAAGGGTTAACGGTCTTTTCCAGTCGGCATGGGGATAGCCGGACAGGTCGTATTTCAGGTGGTGCTCAAACATCGGCACCAGAATTCTGGCCTTGCTGTCAGGAGAGGCCTTGAGTTTTAACATCAGCCTGGAGCTGTTCAGGGAATGCTCCTCGATCATCTGTAACTCACTCTCATTCAGCTTGTCCTTTTTGTGCAGAACTTCATAGGGAATCTCAATTTTTCCAAGGTCATGAAAAAGGGCACACATGCCAAGATTCACCAGGTTACGGCGTGAGAGGTTGATGCGCCTGCCAATGCACATGGATAGCATGCCAACGTTCACCGAATGTGTGTAAGTGTAGTCGTCAAATACTCGAAGTGTGCTGATGGCGGAATAAACTTCGTCATCCTCAATAAGATTCGTCACCAAGTCCTGGACTACCCGGACGGTTTTACGGACACCGACCTCACCTTTTCCCTCTTTGATCTTCTGGGCAACTTCTTCGATAGAGGCCTTGGTATAAGTATAGTCTTTTCTGGCCCTTTCCCGCCGTTCAGCCTTGCTCTTGTAGGATTCTTCATCCTGGGGTCTTTCCGTTTTCTTGACCAGTTCAACCCATGCTATATTTTCTGCAGCAAGGCTGTCTTTGAGCCAGGCGAGAGGTTCCGGCTGCTGCCCGGAGATATCCAGCAGCCGCATGAAAGCCAGGATCTCCCTTGCAGAGGCCTGCGTGACAGCTTCGAGTAAACGCACTCCTTCCAGACTGCGGGTATCAAAAAAACGTATAATGTTATCAAAAAGATTCTTTGTGGTCCTGTTGTAGGCAAGCTTTTCATCATCAACATACAACTGGTCATTGGAGATTTTGAACGTCAGTGAATCATTGTCCATGCAGCTGTTGATGGATTCGGAGAATTTCTCAATTCCCTCTATGACCAGCGTATGGGTATCACTGTGAATTCTTGCTGTCTGGCTCAGGCTGTAGAAGTTGTGCAGGAATTCTTCGAACTGGGAATATGATCTGTATTTTGGAGCATCAGTCATTGGTGTTTTCTCCAGAGACAGTTATCGTCTTTGTTCTATCAAAAGCTTTCCTGATCACCCCGAATTTGCTTTTTGAAGCTTTCTGGAGAATATCCTTTGCTTCCGGAGTATCGAGCAATGCCAAGGCAATGGCTGCACCTTCCCTGAAAATCAATTTCCCTGAACCCATAAAACTGTTCCATCCCCGGCTCAGGAGTATTCTGCGCAGGAACGGCAAAGCCGTGTTGGATCCGCAGCGGCCAAGGGCCTTATAACAGGCAAGGATGTGGGGCGGATCTTTTTTGGCAGAAGTTTCTTTCAAATAGCTCAGCAGCATGTTTTCAAGTGCACTGGAACGTTGATTTGCAAAAGCGGCAAGGATAGAGGTGCGTATCTCTTTGCTGGGGTCATCAATGAGTGAAAACAGCTTCTGGGCGTATTTGGGATCCCTGGCAACAAGCTCTTTGATCGCTTTCCTGCGCACCTTTTCAGAGGAGTGATCGCACATCTTGAAAAGGATTCTATTGACCCGGTCCCCCTGCAGGCGATTCAATATGGACAGAAGCTTGTCCCCCATCTCCGTGCCATGCTGTTTCACTATTTTTTCAAGAGGTCCGATGTCACGCTGGCTCAGGTGCACTATCACTACCGAGACCACCTGTTGTATCTCTTGTGAATTGCTCTGCAGAATGACGGGCACCAGAAAAGGGATAAGCTCCGGGGAGAAATAAAGAAGTGCCTGGCCAAAAGCCTTTAGCTTGTCAATTTCAATCATTTCCAGCTTCAGGAGCTTGTCGCTGATCAGTTGAAAGATCTCAGGCTTGGACAGGTCCTGGAAAAAACGGTCGATGCGTGAGCGCTGCCAGTCCTGCGCAGTAAGTGATTTCGGGGAGAAGAGCTTGTGTAGCGACTGTAATAATACGGCCAGCAGATCGAACCTGTCCTTCTCAATGGTCTCAACCGCCTCTTCGGAGATGAACCCAAGTACTGCCTCGAATTTCTCCAGGTCGGACTGGCTTTTGAGAATAATCATTAATGCTTCAATAAGATCCTCGGTAATAACCCAGTTCTCTTCCTCCTGAACCATTTGCTGAAGTGTTACATAATCAAGATTCGACAGCTCCAACTGGTCATCACTGATCAAGGCAATACTTCTGGCAACAATGTCATCGCCTTCCGGTTCTTCCATTTCCTGGGACTGGTCCGTTTCTTCCCGGTCGGCGTCTTCTTCGGGCGGCGGTGCAGGAGGTGGAAGCTGGGAAAAATCCATGAGCAGCAGGTCCTGCCAGAAAATGTCAACCGCCTTGAAATCTATACACTCAAGTTCTTCATCTATCAGAGCGGTGACGATGTCTCCCTCGGTCTCCTCGGCGAACAACCTGTATTTATAAGCTATTTTGTAAAAGGCGGCGATCTCCTCGAGGG
>JAAXQI010000203.1 GCA_012974315.1 Desulfobacterales bacterium
CGTGTGTAGGTGTCGGAATTCAACCGAGGCGGGTTAGAATATTCACCACGAAAGGTTGTTTTTCTGGCTGAGCGTTCGTTCCATTCCTTACAGGCAGCCTGGCAGCCACGGCAGCCGATGCAACGAGTCAGGTCTACTAAAACTGATTTTGCCATTTGTCTGCCCTCCTATACTTTTTCGAGGCCGACCATAAAGGCCTTGGTCTCAGGGATCATTGTATTCGCATCGCCAATTGTTGGAGTCAACAGGTTGGCGCTGTCGCCGCCGCTCCCGTCTTCAGGGTACTGCCAGCCGAAACACCAGGGCAGCCCTATCTGATGGACGGTGCTTCCCATGATTTTGAAAGGTTTGAAGCGGGTAGTGACAGATGCGATTGCCAAGACCTCTCCTCTACCGGATTTTACCTTTAGTTTATCTCCATTTTTTATGTTCTTTTCAGCGGCAAGTTCCACGCTCAATTCAACAAAGAGCTGCGGCATCATCTCAAGTTGCCAGGGTTGGTGCCTGGTCATAACACCGGTCTGCCAGTGCTCGGTTACCCTGTATGTTGTACAAACATAAGGATAACGGGTATCGCAGGTGTAAAAGATGTCTTCTTCCTTGCCGTCCTCAAAGAAGAGCTTGACGGTTGGATTGATTCGATGACTCTTGTTCAATGGATTTTCCTGGATCGGGCATTCGAGTGGTTCGTAATGTTCCGGGAAAGGACCGTCAGCCCGTCCGGGTCCAAAAATGTGGGCCACACCGGCCGGCTTCATGATAAATGCATTCTTGGTTTTCGGGTTATCGGTGCCATCAGGATTTTTCAGCGGCGGCCAGCCACCGTCCGGTACATCTCCCTCCCATTTCTTGCCGTTCCATTTTATGACCGGTCGTTTAGGATCCCAGGGCTTGCCATACTCGTCAACCGACGCACGGTTATAAATGATCCTGCGGTTTACCGGCCAGCACCATGACCATTGAAGAAACAGCCCGGTACCGGTTGGGTCTTCCAAAGAGCGCCTGGCCATCATGTTGCCCTTCTCAGTATAAGAGTTGCAGTAAAGCCAATTGCCTGAGGAAGTGGAACCGTCAGCCTGCAGGAAGGCAAAACTTGGCACGAGTGTGCCTTTTTTATAGAGTTTACCTTTTATTTCCTTATCTTCCAGGAAGTAGCCGTTTATTTCTTTGGCAATAAGATGTGTGTCTACTTCCGTGACTTTGCCGTCGGCATCTTTTGGGCCATAGTCCCATGCAAGCTTTGTTATAGGATCTGGATAGGCTCCTCCCTCTTTTTCATAAAGAGCTTTGACCCTGAAAAACAGGTCGTTCATCATTTCGGAATCAGGCAATGATTGCCCCTGGGGCTCCTGGGCCTTATAACGCCACTGAGCCCAGCGGCCTGAATTGGTGATACTGCCCTCCTTTTCCATGGAGGCGGAGCAGGGCAGGAAGAATACCTCTGTTTTAATATCCGCCGGGTTTACACCGGGACCTTTCCAGAATGAACCGGTCTCATTATCAAAAAGGTTTACATTTACCATCCAGTCAAGCTTGGCCATGGCCTTTCTCACCTTGCCGGCGTTAGAGCCTGAGCAGGCAGGGTTCTGACCCCAGGCGAAAAAGCCCTTGAACTTGTCCTGCATCATCTCATGGAAAATCATGAGCCAGGAGGCGTTCTGGCCGTCATCAAGTTTGGGCAGCCAGCTATAGCCGAAGTCGTTGTCCGTGGTAGCATTGTCGCCGTAATGGGCCTTGAGTAAACTGACCGAATATTTAGGGTAGTTGCCCCACCAGTTGGCACTGATCGGTTCCTTTGTCGTGGGGGTCCATTTGTCATTATACTCCTGAAGCGTAGTTTGGGATGCACTGGGCGTTTTCAGGTATCCGGGCAAAATGTGAAAGAGCAGGCAGTGGTCTGTGGAACCCTGGACGTTGCTTTCTCCCCTGAGGGCATTGACTCCGCCGCCGAGTCTGCCGATATTGCCAAGCAGCAGCTGCACTATGGCCATGGTACGTATGTTCTGGGTGCCTACAGTATGCTGAGTCCAGCCCATGGCATACATGATGGTGGCGACCCTGTCCGGTTTGCCGGTGGAAGCGTAAGTCTTATAAACTTTCTCCAGCACGTCTTTAGGGGTTCCGGTGATGGATGAAACAGTGTCCATGTCATAGCGCGAGAAGTGTTTTTTCAGGAGTTGAAAAACACTATACTGGTTTTTCATTGTCTCATCTTTGATTACAACTCCCTCGGCATCCTTCTGGAAAGCCCAGGCTTTTTTGTCGTATTTTCTGTTCTTGGCATCATATCCGGAGAAAACACCATCCAGTTCACCCGGCATTTTGAAGTCTTCATTTAAGAGAAATGGTGCGTTGGTGTAAAGACGGACATAGTCTTTATGGTATAGGTCATTCTGGATAATATAGTGTATCAATCCACCGATAAATGGAATATCCGCCCCTGAACGCATCGGCGCGTAAATATCAGCCTTGGCGGATGTTCTGGTGAACCTCGGGTCAACGCTGATCAGCGTTGCGCCTTTCTCTTGAGCTTCAGTAACCCATTTGAAAGATATTGGATGGATGGTTTTCAGCAGCATTGCTGCCCATGATCAGGATGACATCGGCATGTTTGATATCAATCCAGTGATTTGTCATTGCACCGCGTCCGAACGACTCTGCCAGAGCCGCAACTGTTGCGGAGTGTCAGATACGGGCCTGGTGTTCTATGTATACAAGTCCAAGGGAACGAAGCCACTTTTGGAGAATATAGCACTCTTCATTGTCAAGGGCAGCACTGCCAACACTGGCGATACCGTTACAGCGGTTGACGATCTGGCCTTTTGCATTTTTTTCAACAAAGGTTTCGTCGCGGGTTTTTTTAATTCTTTTGGCTATTTCATCAAATGCCCAATCCCACTCAACTTCTTTCCATTTATTGGCTCCGGGAGCCCGGTACATAGGCTTTTTGACTCTGGTGGGGTTGTTGGCCACTTGGTATAGGGAGGCACCCTTTGAGCAGAGGCTGCCCTGGTTGATGGGATGATCAGGGTCACCTTCAATGTTGATGACTTTGCCGTTTTTGGTATGGACAATCATGCCGCAGCCGACTGCACAATAAGGGCAGATGGTGGTGGTAACTTTGGCCCCCTTAATACGGTTTTCTCTTTCTCTGGCTTCAGCAGTTCCGGGCGCAAGCCCTGTCAGTGTGCCGGCAACAGCAGCCCCCCCGGAGTATTTTAAAAAGTCCCGTCGTGAAATACCCATAGTTTACCTCCCTATTAAAGTTGTTAGGAACTATTTCACAGTTGAAGAAACATTCGTGGTGCGATATGTGACATCTATTTTACCCAGTATGAATTATCACTTCACAAGTGGGAATCATTTGCAAAAGTAGATAGAGAGTATGTTATTTTTAAATACTAAAAACAGAGGATTGTCAAGTATTTAAATGAATTTGCAAATAATTAACAGGTGACACATTGTGGCAAGGAAAGTTGCGGAGATTGACAGAGGGGAGGACACATGTATTTTTACGTTTGCTGCTGACCGAAAAAATAAAAAAAATCAAATGGGATTGTTAACCAAGTTTTTCTAATAGAGGGAATTGAACCTTAAGGAGATAGGTTGGTGGAAATAAAATTGCCTGAATCTTTCAGGCAAGAATCAAGAAAATTCAGACAACAATAGATGTTAGAATAATGTATCAGTCCTGAGTGAGTTAAACGTCATTTCTCTCATATAAAATATCATTTTGGTATAGGCGACAAGTATTTCCAGGCGGTTATTCTTATTACTTCACCAGATCGTTTTTAGCCTGCAGTATCAATAAAACCGTTCTGGATTGCATGTTTTATCAGGTCCGCTGTATTTTTCAGGTTAAGCTTTTTTAAAAGGTTTGCCCGATGGTGCTCCACTGTTCGGATGCTGATTGACAAAAGCTCTGCTATTTCCTTACTGGTCAACCCCTCAGCAACAAGCTTTAATACTTCGATTTCACGATTGGTCAGGGTGTCGCAGGGAAACACACCTTTTTCACGGTACGCCCTGATAACTTCATCGGAGAATTCTTCTGCAAGATGGGGGGAGATGTAAATATCTCCATGCATAACCACATCAATTGCATTGAGAAGCTCACTGTCCGAGTCTTCCTTTAAGAGATAGCCGTCAGCCCCGGCGGACATGGCACAAAGGAAGTACTGTTCACTCTTGTGCATGGTTATCATGAGAATTTTTACCTTGGGACAAAGCCTCTGGGCTTCATTGATCACCTCTATACCCCGCAGGTTGGGCATGGAAATGTCGAGAAGAATCAAATCAGGTATAACCTGATCCAGGACGTCGAGAAGTTCAAGGCCGTTGCCTGCTTCGCCGACTACTTCAAGAGATTTGTTTTCTTCAACGAGCCTTTTTAACCCCTGTCGGATCAGGACATGATCATCTGCCAAAACAATTTTACATTTTGTCATTTCGTTCTCCTTGTTATCTTATAGGAGTGGTAAAGGTAACAGTGGTGTCAATACCGGGGCGACTCACGATGTTAATTTTGCCTCCCAGAATTCTGACGCGTTCTGACATTGCCTCTAGCCCCATACCTTTTTCCGTACCTTTTTGGTCTAAAGTTTTCTGGACATTAAAACCATTGCCGTCATCTCTGACGGTGAATTGAACTGCGCGATCTATTTCTTCGATGATAAGTGAAACATGTTTTGCCTGGGCATGTTTACTGATATTGGTTAAGGCTTCCTGTAGAATCCTGTAAATGATGCGTTGCGAATCCTCATTAAACAGATGATTTATATTCGTATATTTATACTTGATATCAACATTATAAATTTTTGTGAAATTATTCACAAGGTATTCAATTGCAGCCTGCAAACCAAGGTCATCCAGAACCACCGGACTAAGATCTCGGGCCAACCTGCGGACGTTTTCGATGATCTGGTTTATGTTGTCCCGCATATCATTACAAACGGTTTTCATCTCTTCTATCGGGACATTCCCCAACCGTCTGGCAATAGAACCCACCTGCATTTTTAAGGCTGCCATGGATTGTCCCAATTCATCATGTAACTCAAGCGAAATTCTTCTTCTTTCGTTTTCCTGCACCGTGAAAAGATCTGAGGACAGCCGGTGTAGCCGCTCCTCTGATTTTCGGAGTTCATTGGTCATTGTTTCCAGTTCCATATTGGAATCTTTGATTGCCTTTATCTGCTGCCTGGCAGCCATGATAATTTCGTAGGCCAGCATTGCATAAATCAAACTGGTGACAAACCATATGATAACCATGGTCCGCCAGGTCTGGCCCAGCACTTTTTCAACTTTTGTGACTTCATGTTCGGTAATAGTGTTGGTTCTGGATACAATTTCCCCTAATGAAATTTCAGTTTTGTCATAGATATGGTTAACTTCTACACGAAGAATTTCTCTTTCCTTAACCATTTTCAACTGGTCAAGGATAAGGCCGTATTCACCGTCATAACCCAGGATAATTGTCTGGTGATCATTGTCGATGGTATATCCCTGGCCGAACAATGCTGTTTCGTAATCATCCAGCAGACTGTTGAGTTTGTTTTTTTCAGCAGATTTTTCGCCCCCGGATAGCTGTGTATTGAAGCGCACCCTGGCGAGCAGTGTCCGGATTTTATTGTCTTTGAGGTCTGCAAGGTTGTCTGCCTCTGTTATGATGTGTAAATGTTCGCTTAGTTGAACCAGGTCAGTAATATCTCGCCGTATAATAGAAAAAACATTGGAAGCTGCAATTTCATTTATGGTTGAAAGAGTAATTTCTTTAGAATTCTCTCCAACATTGCGTCGTATCTGCCTGATTTTTGCAGCACGCTCCAAACGAAGTTGTCCCTCTGCCTTATCAACAGTTTCAAAAATCCGGCCAAGAATGGATTCCACCTCTTTCCGGGTCTGGGGGATCCTGGGAACTGTCCTGTTGTATGCACTTGCCCACCAGGTTAATTTATCCGTGACGATGAGAAGAGAGGCAATGTTTTTTTCAAGTTGCTCAAAGGCCGGCATGAGGTCAGGACTGGATACTACCTTGCGATAGTCTTGGATAAGACCCGGCAGAGGGGAGTCTTTCCCTGTGTTGCTGTCACCAATTGCTGCTTCCAAAAGAGCGGATATTTCAGATTTTTGGTTGGCCAGGCTGCTTTCCAGATTAGCATGTGTATAATTAAAAGTTTCTTTTAACTCGAACAGTTTTTCCCTTTCTGTACGTATTTCAGTAAGCATGGACCAGACAAGGTAGACCATGAATACACCGACAGAAAAGCTGAGCAGTGTAATCAGCCAGACAAACTTAACAGGATTTCCTTCCCGTTTTTTATGTTCTGGTTGAAAATTCATGGCAGAGTTTTTAACTGGTTCCAGTCAAACGGCAAAACCTCACCGTTACGGATAATTGTTGGCCATATCTGATGGCTTGCCTGGTGTTCGGTTCTGGAAATTTTAAGAGGTGCACTGAACCCAAGGTCAAATTGTCCCAGGTCCTCAAGTCCATTCATGATCGATTCCCGTGTAATGTCTCCTGTAATTTTTTCCAGGGCAAGCAAAAGAATTCGTGTTGAGATGTAACCTTCCAATGAACCAAATGTGGGAGGAATTGATGGGTCAAAGAGGTGCAGTGCTCTGTGGTAATCCTGCACAATCGGTAAAGATGCGGCCAGGTGAGGTACCACCTGGGTGACAATTACTCCATCCTCATCCGGACCGAGAGCCTGAGCCAGGGGTGCCGCACCCACAAATGAAACATTGAGGAGCAGAGAGTTCAGGCCGTATTTTCTGGCCAGTCTGATAAATTTTGCAGACGGAGCATATGTGCCGACTATAATGACAGCCTTGGGTTCAGGTTCGGCCAGAAGTATATCAGCCAAACCATTTTCAATTGCCAGACTGTCCCGCTCATACCTTCCATGGGTGATCTGGGTTTCATCTTTTAAACCGTTTTTTTTCAGGGCGGCAATCCCACCAACAAAACCGGAATCTCCGTAGGCATCTCTTTGAGTAAAAAAGGCAATTTCGTTTGGCTGAAGTCGGCCATTGACAATGAGCGCCTGCACCATTGCTGCAGTTTCCTCTGCATAACTGGCACGGTAATTGACAACATATCGATCAGGTGGGTTTCGACGCAGAGTACCTGCTCCGGTAAAAGCACCGAAAAAGGGAACACGGCTCCGGTTGGTGATTGGCACTGAGGCAATTGCTGTGGGTGTGCCAACATTACCTATAATAGCAAGAACATTTTCCTGTTCGATCAGCCTGTGCATATTGAGTACCGTTTTTTCAGGCTCGTAAGCATCGTCGAGAGCTATAAGGCAAAGACTTCTGTCCTGTATGCCACCCTGCTGATTGATCTCTTTCAGAGCCGCCAGCACGCCGTTTCGCATATTGATTCCAAGATGGGCTGCAGGGCCGGACAGAACTGTGGACATACCGAAGATATGCGAATTGTTGAGGCAGGGAATTTCCCCTGCTCTTGCATTGAGAACAAGATTTGGCAGCACAGCCAGAAGCAGGAGTACCTGCAGTAGCAGTCGGGATTTGGATTTTGTTATATATATTGAAATTCGCATGGAAGATTATAGTATTTATCCGGTTGCAGAAGCTCTTTCAATACTATCCGCATAAAAAATCAGACCAAACTATGTTGCTTATAATGCTAAGGGCCTTTTTGTCAAGCGTTATGGCTTGTAAACAGGGCATAGATCTTCAAGGGATGAGTCTTTGTCCTTGTTCAAAAAAAATCATTTTAGGTTTATTAAAGATACTCCTTTCATAAAACTGATCAGCTCATTTATGAGATTTATGCACCGGCATAAAACAACATTTCTGGCTGGGAAAAAGGTTAAAGAAAGGGTGTTAGGTACGCGGATGTGGTACGAAAAAATTACTGGTGGCTTTTAAATCCATTTCACGCAGCCGCGCTTAGTAGAATAAGACGGCTGAAGGCAAAGGGCGCAAGGGGGGGGAGGAAAGACAATTCTGAGTTTCGGAGTCTCGCTACGCTCATTTTCCTAAGTTTTGAATTCAAAATTGCAGACTGCTTTCAGCCTACTGCTCCCTCTTATGACAGAAAAGACACCTGTACTTGGGTGGATGGTCTTCGGGCAGGGGAGCCACACCATCCGGTAAGTGGCAGTCATTGCAGAATTTTTCCGCCGCTTTTTTATCCATCTTCATGAATGTGGCATGGTCTTCATCGTTGGGAAGAAACTTGGTGGTCTCTTCCGGCGCCCTCCAGAGAAAGAGAAAGAGACCGCCGCAGACAACCACAAAAAGCAGGTTGTATATGAGTATGTTTTTTCGTTTTGATTTCTGTTCTTCCGTGTTCATTGAGTATTCCTCGATCAGTCTGCCATCTCGAGCATGCTGAAGGGGATAAGCCCTGTGCGCAATGCCAGGATGAGTGTTTCCATTAATGTTATGTTGAGCAGCTTATTTTTAGCAGAAAATTCAACAATGCGCTGATGTTTCTGCTGTTTTTTAATGAGCTGTTGTAATTCATGGCAGTCATATTCCGGGTCTAAAATTACCCTGGCTGCCGCTTCACCGGACACAAGGGCTGAATACATGCCTTCTCCCGTGAGTCCTGAAGCAAGTCCCGCTGCATCACCAATAAGCATTTTATTGCCGAAACGCCAGCCTTTATAATCAAAATTTATGAGTCCTGCTTTGGGTTTTAAACCGTCGAGTGAAATTTTTTGCTGTTTTGCCCATTGTCTGAGATTGGCAAGCATCTTTTTGGGGTTGTTATAGGGTTTTACGCCATAAATGCCCACGGAGGCCATATCCTGATACGGAAATATCCAGCCGTACCCGTTGTTGAACAGCCTGTTATTCAAATGCCATTCCATTTTTTCAAAATTGCCAGGTACCAGAAAGTGGATGCCAACACCGACTTTTTCAGTAGCGAGCCGAAGATATTTGCGCACAATGGAACTGGTCCCATCAGCTCCTATCAAATAGCGGTACCGGAAGTTTCCTTGGCTTGTTGCAACTGAATCAGAATCAATACGATTCACCACACAAGAAGTTTTAATGACAGCACCTGCGTTTTCCGCCTGTTGGCACATCCACTTTCCAAGAACATCCCTGCGGACAGTGGCAACAATGGGATCGGATGACTGTATGACGGTCTGCTGGTAATTTGACCTGATGTGTTGAGAGGTGAAGGCACCATCAATGAGGTGCTCGGGCACCCGTTTGATTAACCCGTCCCAGGTAATACCTCCACCGCACACCTTGGGGCCGGCGGCGGAATTTCTTTCCAGCACCAGAACATCCAGACCATGTTCGGCCAGCAGGCGTGCGCATGCCAGTCCACCCGGTCCGGCACCAACAATAACAACAGAAAATGACTGCATAATTTATTGTCTGCTCATTTAAGTGAAAAACATCATAAGAAGAAAATGTCCCAGAATATTATTAATACTAGGTATTTATTAAGTTTTCTGGTAAAATGCCTATTTTCTATTTAACTTTTACTGCAACCCGTAAAGGGTTATTTTTTTTATGGCAATTAGTCAAATTTTTATTAAATGACTCTTGACTCCGGCCTGTTTCGACAGGCTCCTGGAGCGATACAATATAATGTTTTTCAGTGTTTGACTAGTCTGGTGCGTATAATGAAAGAAGCAACATTCAAAAGAGAAATGATCGGGAATGAAGGGATGGTCCTTCTGGATACTGTTCGACGGCTGAATCGCCGTGGTGCAGTGGCCCATCTTTTGAAATTGCTGCAGAAAACGCATCCTGCCGATATGGCCTGGGTTTTCAGGCATCTTGCTCATGAGGAACGCAAAAAAGTCTTCAGCATTATTACCCAGACGGAAATGGTCGGTGAATTCCTGAGTGAGGTTGATGAGTCCATCATGCTGGAATTGGTCCAGGATCTGACCCCGAAATTTATGGTGGCGGTTACATCTGAGATGGCCTCTGACGATGTGGCCGATCTGCTTGAGGCACTTCCGGATGAGAAGGCTAATGAGATCCGGCAACTCATGCTCAAGGAGGACAGGGAAGACGTAGATGAGCTGTTGCAGTACCATCCTGAATCGGCAGGCGGACTTATGTCCCTCGATTTCCTGGCCCTTGACGGAGAACTCAGTGCCGAAAATGCAGTTAAGATTGTCCAGGAGAGGAGTGAAGAAAAGGAGATGTCTTTTTATCTCTATATCACCCATGGGGATGGACAGTTGACAGGCGTAATTTCACTGCGCGAGCTCCTGATGCATCCGCCTTACCGGCAGCTCAAAAATATAATGAACACCAATGTTACCTCGGTTACCACAGATACGAATCAGGAGGAGGTGGCTCATGTTATCTCCCAGTACAATATTCTGGCGGTTCCTGTAGTGGACAATAATTATAATCTGGTTGGAATAGTAACGGTTGATGACATTATTGATGTTATCAGGGAGGAGGCTTCGGAAGATTTCCTGCGCATGGCCGGTGCTGGAAAAGACACTGAAATTCTTCTGAAGTCAACAATGGCAAATGCCATGACCAGGGCACCCTGGTTGTTTGCCAGCTGGATAGGTGGGGTTATGGCAATGTTCATCATTACATCTTTTCATGATGAACTGCAGAAAGTTCTTGCTCTAGCCGCCTTCATCCCCATCGTCATCGGTATGGGTGGAAACATTGCAACCCAGTCCAGCACCATCATAATTCGCGGTATTGCAACCGGCAGGGTCAATATGCAGGAGCTTTCCAAGGTTATTTTCAAGGAGATGCGTGTTGGTCTGATCCTTGGTACTGTCTATGGTCTGTTTCTGGGGATCCTTGCATTCTTCGGGTATGCAGAAACCCAATATCTTGGCCTGGTTGTAGGGATTTCAGTATTTTTTGTCATGACCATGGCGGCAACGGTAGGCACCTTTGTGCCACTCCTTCTAAAACGCTTGAATTTCGATGCGGCAATTGCCACCGGGCCTTTTGTGACAACATCCATAGATATCCTGGGCGTGCTGGCTTATTTCCTTATAGCAAAATCCCTGCTGAATTTATAACAGCGCAAGGACATTATCTGTCCCCTTTAAAAAAACTATTTCTGGGTTTTTCGGAGCAGTTTTTTTCTGTGCCTGGCATATTCCCTCAGGTCGCCTGCAGTGTCTGATTCATCAATGATTTCCCTACCGACAATCTCTTCAATAATATCCTCCAGGCTGATGACTCCTGTAACGGAGCCGTATTCATCTACTACTACGAAGAGATGAACCTGCTGTTCAAAAAACTCTATCATAATTTTGTTGAGCGGGGCAGCTTCAGGAACAAAATGGACCGGTTGCATCAGGTCAGACAGTTTATTTTCCCCCATGCCCTCAGCGAAGTTGAGCAGCACATTTCTGCTTAAGACAAGACCAACCACATCATCATGGTTTTCATCATATACCGGCACCCTGCTGTGCTTGTTCCACTGTTCTTTAAAATTTAAGGCTTCAGCAATTGTAAGGTTTTCATTGAGGGTGAAAACAACCGTTTGAGGTGTCATTACTTCCCGTACCGTTTTATCCTGCAGCTTGAGAATATTTGCTATGACTTTTTCCTGCTGCGGTTCAATTTTACCGGCTTTTCTTCCCAGCATTGCAACAGCCTGAATTTCTTCGATTGAGACGAGGGCCTCTTTTGCCTGTTTGGGGATAAGGTGGGTGACTACCTGGCAGAGCCAGATTAACGGGCTCATAATTTTTGTAAGGGTGTTTAGAGGTATGGCTATCCAGGAAGCAAGGTTTTTGGCATAGGCAACCCCTGCTGTTTTGGGAAGGATTTCTGAGAAAAGCAGGATGGCAAGGGTAAAGAAAATAGAAAACCAGACAAGGTTTTCTTCTCCAAATACAACTGCGGCTGAGGCACCTGCAACTGCAGCGCCCATGGTATTGGCAATGGTATTCAGGGTCAAAATGGCAGTGATAGGTTGCCGGATGTCTTTTTTGAGTTCCTTCAGGACAAATCCTGATTTTTTCCCGGACTTGGCCATTACCTCTACCTGGCTTTGCGATACAGAGTACAGTACCGCTTCAATGATGCTGCAGAATGCGGATACGATGATGGCAATTCCAGTTGCCAAAATCAATTGAGTGACCAATGGATTCCTCCTTGAATTGATAGACTGTTTTTATATGAAAGTGCTGCTGATGTGTGTTGTGATAACCCAGTGCCTGGTTTCATTTTGTTGAATGATGTTGTAATCGATGCAATTCCAGACATCAAATATTGTCGGCATCCTAGATAGGGAACGAAGTGAGATTTCGAAAAACGATGTGGACACGTATGCCGCTTGTAAGTTTTTGATTTTATAAGGTGGCGCTGTTCCTGTTCGAACATTTTACGAATATATCAAATATTGTCGGCATCGAAGAGCACGATGCGGACACGTATACCGTAATTGATCATTTGCTTTTA
>JAAXQI010000008.1 GCA_012974315.1 Desulfobacterales bacterium
TATAAGAGACAGCTCCTGAACAGATCAAACAAGGCACAATGCATCAAACCAATAAGGCTTTTGAAAGGTACTTCAGAATTGGTGCAAATGATGTGAGAGAAATCTATTCCCGCTCGTCTTTAGGTGGGAAATAAGTGGGAACGAAAATCACCACCCTTCGAAAGAACAAAGGGTAGTGATTTCAGCTAGTTAAATGGTGGAGGCGGCGGGAGTCGAACCCGCGTCCGAAAATACTCCCCTCTAGTTTCTACATGCTTAGTTCCAGTTTAAGATATCGCCCTGCAGAATTCCCTGGAACGAGCTTTCTGCGTCGCTATCCTGCTAAAAATTCGCTTCTGATCTGGCAGGCACATCTCAGAAACTATCCTGCTGAGTCGACGCCCTTTACTGATTTTGCAGGAAAAAACCAGCAGGACGGCTGAGCAGTACTAAGCTGCTACAGCGTAGTTATAATCGTCAGCGATTATAAGTTTTCCGCCTTTTTTACGAGTAAGCAGACCTCGGCATGCTACTTTGAGCTTCTATATCCCCGTCGAATCCGTTTCGCCCCCATTTTTAATTGAAAATTTAAGATTGAAGACTGAAAATCGACAAATCAAAAGACTTATAAACTTGTTTCAATTCATCTCTCCTTATCGCCTTCTCACCTTGTTTTGTAATCTCTTGCTACTTCTCTGTCGCTTTGTTTCTTTTTTAAATCAGCACGCTTGTCATACATCCTTTTTCCACGGGCCAATCCAAGTTCAATTTTCACTTTCCCATTATCTATAAAGTAAATACGAATGGGGATTAAAGCAAATCCTTTATCCTTCACCTTGATAGTCAGCTTTTTTATCTCACGCCGGTTGAGCAGCAGCTTCCTGGTGCGTAAAGGATCTGGCACCATATCAGTGGCATGGGAATATGGGGAAATGTGGACATTATGCATCCACACCTCGTCCCTTTCAATGACGGCATAACCATCCCGCAGGTTGGCTCTTCCTCCCCTCAACGACTTCACCTCAGGGCCGGTAAGAACAACACCTGCTTCAATGGTAGACTCAATGGAATAGTCGTGAAAGGCTTTCTTGTTGGTACTGACGATTTTCTTGGACACAGTTTTCTATATGACAATCACTAGTTAAACCGCAGTACTACTCACCTGCTGATCTGAACTTTCCTCGCCTGTTACCCGTAGTACTTCCGTATAGGTCGTAATCCCTTGCAATACCTTGTCCCAGGCATCCTCACGCAATGTTTTCATGCCTTCCTGTTTGGCAACCTTTGTAAGCTCTGCACTGGATTCATTGGCCACCACCATTTTTTTCAGCCTGTCTGACATGGGGAAAATCTCAAAGATACCGCAGCGACCAAGATATCCTGTGGATCTGCACTCCCGACATCCCTTGCCGCGCTGCAGAATATATTCGTCCTTGGGGGCAGCAAAACCGAACCCCCGCAATTCTTGCCCTTTCATGGTAAATTTCTCGGCGCAATGGGGGCATATCTTGCGCACCAGCCGCTGTGCCATGGCGCCAAGCAGCGTTGAGCTGATCATAAACGGCTGTACCCCGAGATCAACAAGCCGGGTAATGGCAGAGATGGCATCATTGGTATGCAGGGTGGAAAAGACGAGATGGCCGGTTAAAGCTGCCTGGATGGTATAGGCCGCTGTATCAAGATCCCTGATCTCTCCGATCATGATAACATCCGGGTCCTGGCGCAGAATATTGCGCAGGATCGTGGAAAAAGTAACGTCAATGGCTGGCTGGACGGCAATCTGGTTGAAATCCTCATGCACCATTTCCACGGGGTCTTCCACGGTAACAACATTTATTTCCGGGGTGGCTATATTCTTTAAGGTGGAATAGAGCGTTGTGGACTTGCCGCTGCCCGTAGGACCGGTCACCAGGATTATGCCATGGGGTGATTTAACAAAATTATTATAAGTCTTCAGGCTTTCATGTGAAAAACCGATATTGGTCAGATCCTGAAAAATGATGTCAGGGTCAAGGATACGCATGACCACCTTTTCACCAAAGGCAACCGGAATGGTTGAAACCCTGATCTCGGCCTCCTTGTTTTCGTGGCTCACCTTGATACGGCCGTCCTGGGGCCGCCTTTTTTCGGCGATATCCAGACGGGAGAGCGTCTTCAACCTTGAAACTATGGCCGGGTGTACCACCTTGGGCAGGTTGTATATGGTATGCAAAACCCCGTCAATACGCAGACGCACCATGCAAGTGTTCCGCTTGGGTTCGATATGAATATCACTGGCCCGCTGCTCAAAGGCATAACTGAACAAATGATCCACAGCACTTTTTATATGCTGATCCGATGAGGTGATCTCCTTGGCCGATGATATCTTGACAAACTGCTCCAGGTTGCCAAGATCAATCAAAGGATTGGCCATATGTGTTTCCGCAGCAGAGATGGACCTCTGGAACCCGAAAAATTCAGCCAGCACCCTGCCGATATCCGACTTGGTGCTGAGATAGGGCTTAATTTTTATCTGTAAGGCCCGTTCAAGATCTTCCAGTGCCTGTCTTTTGGCAGGATCATAAATGGCTACCTCGTACACCCCGTTCTTGATGCCGAATGGCAGCAGGAGATGCTTCAAGGCAAAGGACCGGGGAATGGTCTTGGTAACAAGGTCAAGGTCAAGCTCAAGGGGGTCAAGCTTCTTGAAGGGCATCTTCAGATCTTTTGCCACTGTCCGTATTATGACTTCCTCGGAGAGCACCTGGTTTTTTTTGCCAGGGATTACAAACTGCAGGGAAACCAGGACATCAAAGGCATCTGGCTGGCTCAAGGATGACTTTTTATGGTTCTCTGTCCTGCGGCCGCCAATCTTTCTGAGAAGCAGCTGGCGCTGCTGTTCCTTTTTCAAGGTGAAGGTCTTGACCTGCTCAGCATCGAGCAAATTGTTTTTGGTCAACAGGTCCAGCAAATATTTGGCATCATCAAGATAATTCATAATTCATGGTAACAGGGGAATTTGTGTTGTTAAAGCAGCCAAGCCGCCACAGGTTGTCTGCAGCGGCTTGACCGGGATGATGCAGGTGCATCTCCACATTGAAGGGGCCCCCGGCAAGCTTTTGTGAAGATAGTATAAAGAAGTAAGGATTACAAG
>JAAXQI010000051.1 GCA_012974315.1 Desulfobacterales bacterium
CTATTAAATGCTTGTTTATCTCATGCACCAGTAACGGCAACATGAGAATTATTAAGAGCCACAAAAGATAAAGATGTGAGGAGTGAGGGGCGAGGGGTGAAGGCACTGGGATTTTGGATTTCTAATATTGGTTTTAGTGTTATTATTAACCATAAAAATATCAAAAAGGTGTCAGTTCGTGCGCACACATGTCATTTCGAGGAGTTTACGACGAGAAATCTTAAAGATCTCTCCAGCCTGACGGCTGTTCGAGATGACAATTGTCAACCAGCAACAAACATGTCACCGTAAATCTGCGATTCAATATTCTTTAAAATTTATTTCCTCACACCTCACCTTGCGCCTTTACCCATATACCTATATATTATCTCAGCGTTAAATAATAACCGGAGGATCCATATGAAAATTACCATCCAATACTGTGCCCAATGAAACTATCTGCCCATGGCTTCCAGTTTGGGAGATGAGTTGAAAAAAAATCTTGGCGCGGAAATTGAACTGGTTGCAGGTTCCAACGGTATTTTTGATGTTTCACTGGATGGCAATATGATTTACTCAAAATTCGAACAGGGACACTTTCCCCAGGCAGATGAGATAATACAACTTATCAAAGAGGGTTAGTCAGACTTCCGGGAATGTATGTATTTCAGGATTTGCTGCTTCGATTTGCTATGGCGCTGCGGGCTTACTTTATTGTCCGGGATAATCACTCATCACAGCTTTCTTTTGTCCTGCCCTTGTCACAGTATTCGGAAAAACCCTTAATGAGTTCGGAGCCGCCCTGGGGACATACCTCAATAAACTTCACGAAACGGATGAGCCGGTCTATAACCTCTGGCGGAGCCGCATGCTCAATACGACAGGCGCCTTCCTCGGCTATTGTCTCATCAATTGCCAGCACCTTGATAAAAAAATCCTTAAGGGCCTCGTGCCTGCGGATAACATCTCCGGCAGTCACCTTGCCCGTTTCGGTCAGGGTGATGACCTCATAGGGCTCATAGTTGACCAACCCTTTTTTGGAAAGAGATCGCAGGGCTTCGGTTACTGAAGCGCGGCTTACCTTCAACCGTTTTGCAATATCTTTGCCCCTGGCTACCTTTTTCTCATCAACAATGTGAGAAATGGCTTCAATATAATCTTCCAGACTGGCGCTGAGGCTAACTGGTTTGCTCATTATTTCCCCATGCTTTTTCTTTAAATTCCCGTCACGGATTCAGGTATAAGAAAAAAAAGACGCCTGCTATACAGAATACCTGTATGCTTGGCATCTTTTTTATTGTAATTCTTACTTTTTACATTAATTTCTGGACGAGTCAAGTTCTATTGCTTTCACCATTAATTGCGCTATACACGAAATATGCTACGCGAATTAAAAATCAACAACCTGGCCCTTATTGAATCACTGCACCTGGTTTTCAACGCCGATAAAACTAATGCAGTGGCTTCTTCATTAGTTGTGCTTACCGGTGAAACAGGCGCAGGTAAATCAATCATCCTGCAGGCACTTAATCTTCTGTCGGCCTGCAAGGCCTCAAACACCTGGATAAGAACCGGTGCTGATTCAGCTTCTGTGGAAGCATGCTTTGAGATCCATCCGGACAGAAAAATCCTGCTGGACGGATTGCTGGAAAAAGGTTTTGAGGTTACGGATACTCTGATACTCAAACGTATTATCAGCAAACAGGGAAGAAGCCGATATTTCATTAATGACAGTATGGCGACTGCTGCATTTATTGAATTTGTCTGCATGAACCTGTTCTCGGTTGCCAGCCAGCACGAACATCAGATGCTGCTCAATCCCCGCCATCATCTTGACTTCATAGATTCTATCGGAGAACTCTGGAGTAAGCGGGCAAATTTTGGAGAGCTCTTCTCCCACTGGTCAGATTTGAAAACCCGGCAGAAAAAGCTGCAGCAACAGGAACAGGACCGTGAGCAGCGGCGTGAGCTTCTCTCTTTCCAGCTTAACGAAATCTATGGAAGTGACTTAAGCCAGGGTGAAGACGAAGAGCTTGCTGCCGAGAAAAAAGTACTTAAATCATCTGACACTCTCACGGAACTGGCCCGCATGAGTTACGAAATCCTAGCTGATGCAGTTGACAATAATCTTGGCCAGGTTCGTAAAAATCTTGAACAAATGGCTCAGTATGATGAGGCGGCCCAGGAAATTTCTGCAAGGATCACAAGCAGCAGCTACGAGATAGATGATCTGACTCGGCAATTGAGCCAATACCTTAATGATATTCCAAGTGACCCTCTGCGGCTTGAAGAAATCGAAATCCGGATTGACATGCTGCAAAAACTGAAGAGAAAATATGGCGGCCCGCAAACCCTGCTGTCAGAGGTCATGGAATATGCCCAAAATGCTGAGCAGGAACTCGCCAGGCTTGACACCATGGATCAGACCCTTGCAGAAACCGGGAAAGAACTGGCAGCAATAGAAAAGGAATTGACAGCAAAAGCTGAATTATTATCAGGTGCCAGAATAAAAACTGCCGGGCAACTGAAAAAAGCCATCAGTGAGGAATTAAGCACGCTCAGTTTTGCAACTGCAGACTTTAACGTTCATTTTGAGCCTGTGGAAAAGATACTTGAAGAGCTTTCTCCATCCGGTTGGGACCGGGTTGAATTCATGTTTTCCGCCAATCCGGGTGAACCGGTAAAGCCCCTTGTGAAAATTGCTTCAGGAGGCGAGCTTTCCAGGCTGCTGCTTGGGCTTAAATGTATTTTGGCCCGCAGGGACCAGGTAGAAACAGTTATCTTTGATGAAGTGGATGCAGGTATCGGCGGCCAGGCAGCTGAAGACATTGCAAATAAAATCAAGCAGCTGTCTAATCATCACCAGGTCCTCTGCATCACCCACCTGCCCCATATCGCTTCAAAGGCTGATGAACATTTCAAGGTAAACAAATTCCTGCAGAACAAGCGCACCTCAACTGAGATCACCTTGCTTGATGATAATAGCAGAGTAGATGAACTTGCCCGAATGCTTGCCGGAGATTCCGTGACTAAAGAAACCATTGCTTTTGCGAAAGGACTTTTAAAGAAGGGAAAAGGGTGAGG
>JAAXQI010000217.1 GCA_012974315.1 Desulfobacterales bacterium
GTATAAATAAAAGGAGGATGAAAATTATGGGGGTTTTGGATTATTTTAAGTCGATTCCAACCATGACCGCCGATGAAGCCCGGCGGTTTTTGTCTGAAAAGCACCCTGATGAATACAACCTGGTGGATGTACGTCAACCGGCGGAATATGAGAGGGATCATATTCCAGGAGCAATTTTGATTCCTCTGGCTGAATTACAGAAAAGAAAGGATGAGATTGATCCCAATAAGCCGACAGTAGTTTACTGAGCTGCAGGAGTGCGCAGCCGGTCGGCTGCAACGTTTTTGCTCGGGACAGGATTGAAAAATGTTTACAACATGGAAGGCGGTATTCGAGCCTGGAAAGGCATGGTTGCCCATGGCCTGCCGGAGGCGGGTATGGCCTATTTTTCTCCTGCTGCCAATGGGGAGGAGATTGTTGGCCTGGCCTGGGCATTGGAGGAAGGTTCTAAGCATTTTTACCAGGGTGTATCGGAACATTTTACTGATGACCCTGAGGCTCAGAAGATGTTTGAGTGGCTGGTGTCAGCAGAAAAAAATCATGAAAAGCATTTACTGGAAACCTATGAAGGGTTGACAGGAGTGCAGCCCGATTTTGTAAAGCTCCGAGCCAAGTTCAGTGACAGTTTAAGCGGAACTGTCATGGAGGGAGGGATCCCTGTTAAAGAAGGGCTTGAGTGGATAAAAGGCAAGGATGTTTCCGAAAGCCTTGAGTTGGCGATGGCCATGGAGGTTAATGCCTACGACCTGTATGTCAAAATGAGCAGGGCTATTGATGATAAGCCGGCACAACAGATTTTTGAGAAATTATCTGAAGAGGAACAGAGTCATCTTCAGAAACTTGCCCGCCTGCTTGATACGCGAGTGTGAGACAAGAAGCGTCACGTGATGATATTCCGACGGATTTGCTGATTTCTGGTGGAAGATTTTCTAGTGCATTGCAGAGGGCCAATATTTTTATGGGTAGAAATCTCAGCAGGCAATAGTATCAACCCTCACATTATCCCTATTATTTTAATTAGTTATGGTCTTTTGCAGTCTCCTTTTAATCTTAATGGGGTGTGAAAACCCTTTTTGGGGAGTTCATGAATGACTCTTTCCGTTCTCGGTACTCTTCTTGGCGGTGTAGGCCTTTTTCTGCTGGGCATGATGCTCATGACAGATGGATTGAAGCTTGCCGCTGGCAAGGCCTTACGCAATATTCTTGAGAATTCGACCAAGACTCGAATAAGGGGTGTGCTCTCCGGTGCCTTAATTACCTCAATTGTTCAATCATCAGGCGTTGTAACAATAGCCATTATCGGCTTTGTCAACGCTGGCCTGATGAATCTCAGACAGGCCATCACAATAATATATGGTACGAATATTGGCACCACCATGACAAGCTGGCTGGTGGCAATCATTGGGTTCAACCTTAATATAAAAGCTTTTGCCTTACCTGCTATCGGCCTGGGAATGATGTTGCGGCTTGCCAAGGGCAAAAGTAAACAGGGCGCCATGGGAGAAGTCCTGGCAGGATTTGGAATATTTTTTCTTGGAATCGATGTTTTGAAAACAGGCTTTGAAGGTTTTGGCAATGGTATAGAGCTAGCCTGGCAAGGTGACGGCTTTCTCAGTATCCTGATTTATCTTGGTATAGGGTTTTTATTGACTGTTGTTATGCAATCGTCGAGCGCAGCAATTGCCGTTACATTGACAGCAACTGCAGGTGGTGTAATTCCAATCGATAATGCAGCGGTTTTAATCATTGGTGCCAATGTCGGTTCAACCTCCACTGCTGGCCTGGCTGTTATTGGTGCTACCCCAAATGCCAAAAGGGTTGCTGCAGCCCATGTCGCATTTAATATCATTACAGGCATGGTGGCTCTTTTACTTCTGCCACTGCTTTTGAAATTTCTTTCATCGATGCGGGTTTTATTCGGGCATGATGCCGGTCCTGCGACACTCCTTGCCATGTTCCATACATTATTTAATGTACTGGGGGTTGTGATACTTTGGCCTCTCACCACGATTATGATTCGTCAGCTCAAGGGGCTTTTTCGCAGCGCTGAAGAGGACGAGGCCAAACCTGTCTATCTGGATAAGAATGTTATCTCTACGCCTTTTCTTGCTATACATGCCCTGGAAAAGGAGCTTGAGCGGTTGGGAAAAATTGCCAGGCGTATGGCAAAGGGAGCGTTGAGTACCGAGATCAGCATGAGTCCCCAACTCGCAAAAGATAAAGCTGTTTTTGACCAGCTGGAAATTTCGGTGGGTGATTTTGTCAACCGTATGCAGCGTAGCGATTTGCCGGCAGAGTTAGATGATGTTTTACCAAATGGCTTACGCATTGCCGGTTATTATGCTTCAATGACTGAACTTGCTTTCATGATTGCGGAAAAACAGAGTGAGACTCAGCCGTTGCAGGATGAAGGGATTGCTGAGTTATTTAACAATTTTAAAGGGACGGTTGTAAAAATGGTAGAGGTCTCTGATGTGGAACTGGAAGACTTCAGCCTTGAAACATGTGAAAATAGCCTGCAGGTGGTTATTGATGAGTACCATGATCTGAAAAACATACTTTTACGATTAAGCACCCAGGGTGTTTTACATGTTCGGCAATTCGTTGCCCTGCAGGATATGATCAGCTACATGCGCCGTATAGCTGAACTGCCGGCCAAGGCTGCCCGTTATTTGACCGGCTTGACCCAATTTGCTGAGTTAGAAAAAGAAGGTGAACCGGATGAAACTCCGTGAAATGTTTCAAGAAAGTGGTTATAGTAATTTTTATCAAGAAAAGGTTTCCCTAATGGCAATTTACGTTAAGTATCAGCCGGGCGCGCCATATTTATCATATTAGTATGAACACAATTTTTGTTCATAAAATAAATAGTGCAAATGCTGCTATTGAACACATGGGAAACATTAACCAGGCTTTTTATGAGATATTGGAATCTACGGATGATCTGGTGCAAAACGGTGATGATATACTCAAGTTTACAAGTCATTTGCAATCCATTCTCAACAAGTTTGATGCAACTGATCATTTGCAGATTAGATCCTGATGGAACAAGGATGCATGTAAGGTAATATCAACAACACGGGCTGGATAAATACTATCCACGGGATATTATGATTGGGTAAAAATTACCCGGGTATGAAGTTCCAACCCTAAAGCTACGAACGACCGCGGGATGGAAAAGAATTATTTTCTTAATGATTCAAGCAAATTAGATTATTTGTGAATATTCTGGCACGGTTTGTGAATATATGATAAGCAAAAGGAAAAATAAGCCTCTCCTTTTTTAAATTCCCTTTCCTAAAAACAAAACCCCGACCTACCACCCTAGGTCGGGGTTTTGTTTTTTAAATATTTGTTCAATTCCTTTGTGCTAATCTGAATCTTTTAATGGTTTTTCGTGCGGTATGAAAATATTATAAGGCAGCTTAAAAGTTTTTTTGACAATATTAAACAGTGCACCACTGACAGCTTCAAGATGAAGAGGAGTTATGTGTGGGTCAGGCAACGGTCCTTTAATTGCAACCGGGATGGCCAATAGACTATCGTATTCGCTCATAAGTGTTTGTCCGATGAGAGGCACCTTGAAAACCAAGGTGTCAAAAGTTTTAAATGGGGCAATGAGAAGAGTCATGTCTGCATCATAGTCGTCCAGATGAACCTCTCCCTGGAGAAAAAGATTAAGGCCCTCACCATGGAGAATTGCCCTGTCAAAATGGAGGTTGTTTTCATGTATATGCGTATCGATATCCATCCTGGAAAAAGGAAATCCCTTTTTTCCGGTACTTCCGACTTGTGTTTCAAAGAGGTCGGTGATATTGACAATCTTGAAAATTTTGGAAAGCAATTTTAGCCTCAGGATTCTGCCCTTGGTTGATTTCATGTAAATATTTCCACTATGCCAGGCTCCGGATTCTTTTCTTAAATTGGCTTTTAAAGAAAAGTCACCTTCAATAACGTCCTGGTCTACTCCAAGGCATGGCAAAACGTTTTCCAGGCGCAATGTATTATTGGAACCGGTTGCAAGTTCAATATGTTGCCCAAGTGCCTCATCTGAATACCAGGTGGACTTGAAGTCGAGATTGCACAACTTTGAAGAGAAAATCTCAGTTCTCGTGAGAGCACCGGGAGCCAGTTGTAACTCGCCATGCATATCATACAGGGTATAGTGAACAAGCTGCGTTCCAGTATATAGTGTTGTAGTGTTGCGAAGAATCGAGTAGGAGCCAAAATCAAAGCCGATCCGCCCAGTTGTTTCCCAGCCTTTTGGTATCAGAAGCTCATCGTTCTGGTTATTTAAAAAACCACGTTGGGTTTCTTGCAGCCCGTGCAGCAAATCGTTGAGGGATTTTTTTGAAATAAAGGATGAGGAAAGGTTAATGTCCAGTTGCAAACCCTTCTGCCCTGCAGCAAGATGTCCCACTCCGGTAACTTTTTCAGTGCCGATATCAAACGCTAAAGCGGTAATTTTTAACTGATTACCAGTGCCGTCCAGAAGAACATTTTTTAAAATAACAGGCTCTTCTCCGCTACTATTCTTCAAGAGTAAATTTTCAGCTTTAAGAAGGCCTTTGAAGCGTGTTGCTTCAGGGTGGTCGGCAAAATAACTGGCCTCAAAAAAAGCTCCTGAAAAAGTGCCATTTGCAAAAACGCTATGATGAAAGAGCGCGTCAATGGTGTCCGCATTAACAAAGCCCTGCCAGGAAAGGATAAGGCTTTTGGGGGACAGGCGCCGGAAATCGAGGGTTAAGCTTCCCTGTTCACCGGGAGCAAAAAAAGTCAGTTCATTAATGCGTAAATATTCGGGAGTATTTTCAAGGTCAATCCTGGCCATAGGCAGTCTATCTCCGGCTAAGCCAGGAAGGATTTTTCCTGCGATAGCTATTTTCTTGTCCTGAAAGGTTAAGGTCATATTTTCCAGGGTGCAGGGGGTTTTGGGAGCCAGTTTTATCGAGAACCATCCCTTGTTGCTTATCCATTCGGCCAGCTTGGCCTGGAGAGGACCGTTTAATTCAATCAGGCCAGACCAGTTTTCCAGTTTCTGGTGGTGGAGTGCTCCTTTTAAATTGAGGGGCTGATCAAGAAAATTGATATCTGCCTTTATAATGTCCACTTCCTGGTGCTTAAAAGTTGCCGAGAATTCCTGAGTGGAGACCGGCTCAGGAAGTGAAGGACTGGTAAATGAAAGCTCTTTTGCCTGAACATCCAGTTTGTACTCCCAGGTTTCAGGCTGCATGGACGGACCCTGCAGAGCCCCCTGTGAAACGTTTATGTTTCCGTGCAATGACGTGAGATTGTCCTGTATCTTTTGAGGCATTACACCGATTTGTTTGAGCATTGCATAGAAAGACTCTCCATGCACCTGTCCCTGTATTTCATCAATGTTCAACAGGGATTTTCCTGTCATCCAAGAGACATTGCCACTAGTATTTATGATCTCTTGAAGCCCGGTACGGCCTTTCACCTTCTGCCAGTTGACCTCATCCTGGCCTACATGCAGAGCTCCCTTATCAATAAAAACAGTTTCAGGGAGACGGTCATATTTGGTTTCAAGCTGCATGTCCTTGACATCTACCCGTGTAATGATTTTGTCGAGTGTGTCACCGAGATGCAGTTTCCCGGAAGCTCTGCCTGAAACTTCTTTGAATTTAGAAAGTTCCTGCTGAAAACCATCATGGTCGACAAGTTGCGCCAGAACTGGGGGAAGGGCTTTCAGGTCTGCATCAATATCAATATCGAGTTTAAAAGCACGTGTTCTATCGGAAAGGTCCAAATACAATTCAGCGTTGCTGCCGAAACTGTCTCCCATTTGTGCAGCGAGATTTTTACCGGTTAATACGGAGTCTTTGATAAGGATGGGTCCGTCTGCTTTGGAAAGATCTAATTCTGCGCCGGGAACATGGATGTCAGCATTGAATGGCTCGGCTTCAATAATCATGGAATCAAGGTCTTCGAAATCAGCAAGTGTTCCTGAAAAACGGTATGCAGCAGTCCGTGCCTCTCCTCCAAGGACAATATTGCATACAGTCTTTGCAACGATGTTATCTTCCCAAAGAGCCAGTACTCCCTTGCGGATTGCTGTCAGATCCAGGTCTTTGCCGGTTAAGTCAAGAGTCCAGGTCGGCTCTGGAGTTGTTGCCTGGAGCTCCAGGTCATTGTTTTCCGTAAAAGGATTTCTTTCTATCAGGCCTGACAGGTTGAATTGAGGTTCTTTCATTTCAAGATCTTTAATGGTGAGGCGAACCAGCGGACCGGATTTAAGAAGTGTGAAGTCGGCAGACCCAGGCGTCAGAAGTGTTTCGCGGTCCTTTTGCCGCACCATAAAGGAGGGCAGGGTGCCATGCAGGCTCCCTTCAATGTTCTGCAGCCCGGTTCCGGTTATACTGCCGGCAAGCCCGGCAGTGGATTCTACAGGGATCAGGTGTCCCTTAAAAAAAGCACCCACGGATTTGTGCAGTTTGATATTCTGGAAGTCCAGGAAGAATTGGTAGTTTTTGCTGTTTATATTAAAATTTCCCTGCAGGTCGAGGCTTCTGCTGAAGGGAGATGATCCGTGCAGGTCTAATTCAGCGTTTTGCTGCTCCATTTTGAGCCTGCCGTCAATATTGCTGAATATGTGGATATCCGAGAGCAGAACATCCTTGAAATTTTTATTGGTTTCAACCTTCAGTACCCCGTTTTTAATAAAAACGATGAGTTCCGGCATGGTCAAATTTGAAGACTTTTCAGTCTGGAATGCTTTTTTGTTTATATAAATTTCAGGGCTTATCAGGTGGATACTTCCCAACATGACTCTGTGATTAAGAATTAATCGCCAATTGGGATATATCCTCATCTCTGGAACAGAAAACTCAGAGTATTCATTGATAAATCTTGTGTTGGAGAAGGACAGATGAGGAAGAGGCAGCCAGGCCCAGTGTATTTCCTGTACTGTTACCGGGCTGCGCAGTTTTTTGCTGAGCTGTTCGGTGATAGTTTTTTGTGCTTTATCGAGAACAAGAAAACGAGGTGCCAGGCCGAAAAAAAGGACGAGGGCTCCGATGAGAAATATATATCTGGAAAATTTTTTCATATGTGGCAGGGTCTATTGGAAAGCCCCATAAATATATTGTTGCCTGCAGTGGTGCTGAAAAATTACGATTCTTTTAGCGTAAAAATTACGATTCTTTCTATGTTATAATTAAATTGTGCTCTTATCCAGTACGCCGGTAACCCGCAAGGCAAGTTTTTCTTTATAAAAACATACTCATCCATTCCAGTATAGTATAATAATGCTTTCATAAAGAACATGCAGGATTAATGTCTCTATAATCGAGTAGAATTTTCTTCTTTGAACCGTGTGGAAATTTCATGATTTGAGCACTGAGCAATGTACTTTGATACGAGAATATGGTATGTAATCACGGTTTTTTATTTTGATATTTGAAGCTTTTGAAGAGAGTCCCGGGATTCTCCGGAATCATATAATTTAATTATTATTAAATGAAATAATTTGAAGGGAAATACAATGGGTAAAACAGTTACTGAAAAAATACTTGCCTCTCATCTTGTGGAAGGCAGTCTGCAGAAAGGTTCGGAGATAGGCATTCGAATTGATCAAACTCTTACGCAGGACGCTACAGGAACCATGGCATACCTTGAATTTGAAGCTACAGGTGTTCCAAGGGTTCAGACAGAGTTGTCAGTCTGTTATGTTGATCATAACCTGGTGCAGTCCGACTTCAGAAACGCTGATGACCATAGATTCCTGCAGTCAGTGGCCAGAAAATATGGTCTCTATTTTTCCCCTCCCGGTAATGGCATATCCCACCAGGTACACCTGGAACGCTTTGGTGCTCCAGGCAAGACCCTGCTCGGTTCTGACAGCCATACGCCAACCGGCGGCGGCCTGGGGATGCTGGCTATTGGTGCCGGCGGCCTGGATGTTGCCATGGCAATGGCCGGTAAACCATTTTATCTGGTAATGCCCAAGGTTTTTGGAATCAGGTTGAGCGGCAAGCTGCCGGAGTGGGTATCGGCGCGGGATGTTCTTCTCGAGTTGCTCAGGCAGTTGTCGGTTAAAGGTGGGGTTGGTTACATCATGGAATATTTCGGGCCCGGAGTGGACCAGCTTACAGTTACCGACCGGGCATCCATTACAAATTTCGGCGCTGAACTGGGCGCAACCACATCGGTTTTCCCCTCGGATGAAAATACCAGAAAGTTTCTTGAGAGCCAGGGTCGCAGTAACTTGTGGCAACCCCTGGCAGCTGATGCTGATGCCCGGTATGATGAAGTTATCGATATAGACATGTCGAGCCTGGAACCGCTCATTGCGTGTCCATCTTCACCAGATAATGTGGTCAAGGTATCAGAGGTGGCAGGCAAGCCGGTATCCCAGGTGTTGGTAGGATCCTGCTCAAATTCCTCCCTGCGCGATTTGATGGTTGTTGCCAAGGTGCTGGAAAGTGAGGAGATAGACTCCAATGTGAGTTTTGAGATAAATCCCGGCAGCCGACAGGTCCTGGAAAATATAACTGCGCAGGGCGACATGCTGACCCTTATCAAAGCAGGAGCAAGGGTACATCAGGCAGGTTGCCTTGGCTGTATCGGCATGGGGCAGGCCCCTCCAACCGGTGCAATTTCACTGCGTACCTTTCCGCGCAACTTTCCCGGGCGGAGTGGAACGGTTAACGACCAGGTATACCTGTGCAGTCCTGAGGTTGCTGTAGCCTCTGCTGTTACGGGAAGGATCACTGATCCGCGTGACCTGGGTGAATATCCACTTTTTGAACTTCCGAAAGAATACCTGCTGGGTGATCAAAGGATTGAAGCGCCCAGCGAGGTGGGAGAAGATTTCGAGATTATCCGTGGCCCCAATATTGCACCTTTTCCTGAGTTTGAACCCCTTGCAGAAACCTGGCAGGGAAAAATTCTGTTGAAGGTAGGTGATAATATTACCACTGATCATATAATGCCAGCAGGTGCAAAGATTTTGCCTTTACGCAGTAATATTCCGGCAATCAGCGAATATGTGTTCAGCAGTGTTGACCTGGAATTTATACAAAGTGCCCGGGACGCTTCTGCCGGTGAATTGGGCGGTATGATAATCGGTGGTGAAAATTACGGCCAGGGATCCTCCAGGGAACATGCTGCATTAGCACCGCGTTACCTCGGGGTCCAGATCAAGCTGGTGAAAAGTTTTGCTCGTATCCACAAGGCAAACCTGATTAATTTTGGCATTGTGCCGCTGACCTTTGAAAACCCCGAGGATTATGAAGCGCTGAAGCAGGGATCCCATGTTGAAATACCAGATATTCGTCGGAAAATTTCTGCAGGGGAACAAAAACTTACTGTGCTGATTGACGGAAATCCCATACAGACAATTCTTGAAATATCTGACAGGCACCGTGCCATATTGCTCGCTGGAGGTCTTTTGAACTGGGCCAAGAGTGGTTGATATCACAGTGAATTTTTTAAAAATTTGAACTCCTGAATAGTAAGAGATTAAGGAGGCTGCAAGTCAATGCAGGCAGCAGGATGATGAGTTTCTGATAATTTTTTTATTCCGGTACAAATTTTTTAAAGATACTATGTGACTGTTATTGCAAGATAAATGTTGTTGCGCGAGGTGTGGGGTGTTGGGATGTACCCCTAAAAGTACAAAAAATTGTATCTTGTTTATTCTGAAATAAATGAGGGAAACGAATGTACTCCCCTTCAATGCTGAGTTTTTTTAT
>JAAXQI010000074.1 GCA_012974315.1 Desulfobacterales bacterium
GGAAGACACGGCCCCCTGGGGAAATGAAGATTTTAGAAATTGAAAATTGAAAATTGGCGGAACTACTGAATTGAAGATTTGAGAAATTGAAAATCCAAATTACTGTTCCGTAACTCTAAAGATTTCCTCGATGGTAGTGATTCCCTCGAGCACTTTGCGGGCACCATCCATGCGCAGGGTGCTCATACCGTTTTCCACTCCCACTTTTTTGATGGCATTGGCATCCGAAGTCCGTAAAATGGTAGACTTGATATCGTCATCCATGAGCAGCAGCTCAAAGATACCTTCACGACCCCTGTGGCCTGTCTGGAGACAATCCGGACAGCCTTTGTCCCGGTATATTGTTCTTCCCTCCAGCATCTCAGGCGTTATGCCGATACTCTGCAAAGACTCCTGGTTCGGTTCAACAGGCTCCCTGCAGGTCTTGCAGAGCCTGCGCACCAGACGCTGGGCCAGAATGGCATTCACAGATGAAGTCACCAGGAACGGTTCAATCCCCATATCAATCAGACGGGTGACCGCACTGGAGGAATCGTTGGTGTGCAGGGTGGAAAAGACAAGATGCCCGGTCAGGGCCGCCTGGATGGAGATCTCGGCTGTTACCAGGTCACGTATCTCACCAACCAGGATGACGTCAGGGTCCTGCCTGACAATGGAACGCAGCCCATTGGCAAAGGTCAGGTCTATCTTGGGGTTGACCTGTACCTGCCCGATACCTTCCATCTGGTACTCTATGGGATCCTCAACCGTAATTATATTTATATCCGTATTATTTATGGTACTCAAAGCCGCATAGAGAGTCGTCGTCTTGCCGCTTCCTGTGGGCCCGGTCACCAGCATAATCCCATGGGCCGCATGGATAAGGGAGTTAAACTGCTTCAGCCTTTCCGGCAACATGCCAAGATCAGTGAGCTTAAGCAGGACAGTTGACTTATCCAGCAGCCTGAGCACAACCCGCTCCCCGAAGGCGGTGGGCAGGGTCGAGACGCGGACATCGACGTTTTTATCAGCAATACGTATTTCAGTCCTGCCATCCTGGGGCAATCTCTTTTCCGCGATATTAAGCTTGGCCATTACCTTGATGCGCGACACCAGGGCGCTTTGGATATGGATTGGAGGCGAAAACATATCATAGAGGATGCCGTCAACACGCTTCCTGATAGCCAACCTGCTCTTAAAAGGCTCGATATGGATATCACTGGCCCCAGCCCTTACTGCCTGGGAAAACATGAGGTTCACCAGCTTTATCACCGGCGCATCACTGGTGTCGTCAAGCAGGTCGCCGGTCTCCTCAATCTCTGAGATAATACTGTCAGGGTCCTCTTCATGCAGGTCCTGGATCACCTCTTCAGCAGTATCCCGGCTGATGTCATAGGAAAAACTTATTGCATTCAGGATCGGGGTAAGTGGCCCCACCACTATTTTAACATCATGCCACTCAAGAAGCTGGCGGAGTTCGTCCTGGGCCTGGAACAGAAAAGGATCATATACCACCAGGCTGTTGCCGTCCGGCGCTGCCAGTGGGATCATGCGAAATTTTTTCAGGAAATGGATCGGTACCCGGTCAGTAAAATCTGTATTGATGTCCGACGGCAGGGAAGGAACGAATTCCAGGTCAAGCTGTGCGCTTAAACCCCTGGCCAGATCCACTTCCTGGATTGCTTTCTGGTGCAGCAGGACCTCTCCGATCCGACCACCCTTTTCCTTCTGGATTTCCAGACCCCGGTCCAGGCTCTCCTGGTTGAGTTCCGAAACCTCAAGCAATATTTCTCCGATCAAGCGCATTTTTTTATAGGTTTCCAGGGGGCAAGGGTTCAAGGGTTCAAGGGGTCTGTCAATCGTCGTCAGGTTCGTATGACGGCAACGGGTCGAGGGGTCAAGGGTATTAAAACAAAAAACTGGATCCTGACTCCTTCTACCAACTCTCTCCTATAGAATAACACTTAAGCTCACTTACAATTTTGGTCATTTTCTCACTGAATCTGTATCGGTTCTTTGTGCTCCACTTCATGCTGCTCCTCTTCCGTTACCGTAGAAGGAACATGCCTTGATTTCAGGACCTCTCTTGTATTTTCTTTATATTTGAAGGTTTCCCCTTCAAATCCAGTCTCATGATGATAGTTTGCATGGTCCCGCTTCTCGTCAGTGACCGCCTGCATTTCAGCCGGATTTTTGATGATCCTCGGTGTCAGGAAAATATACAGGTTGACCCTGTCAACCTGCTGGCCTTGGCTTTTAAAAAGCCAGCCAAGAATGGGGATGTCTCCCAGAATGGGGACTTTATTGGAAGTATCCTGCACATCATCGCCTATGATGCCCCCCAGCACCACTGTATTGCCGTTCTGGACAATTACAGTTGTCTGGGCTTTCCTCGTGAAGGTTGTCGGCGTATTTGTTGCAAGAGCCACCGCCTCATTTTTCAGCTTTATGACCTCCACGTAAATCTGGAGGCGCACAACATTCTCCTGGTTGATCTGCGGGGTGATCTTTAATGTCACACCCACATCCTTGTACTCGTAGTTGGTATAATCCACGTTAGCAGTTCCGGCAGCGCTTCCTTGCCGACTGGTAATATAGGGTACATTCTCACCCACCGAGATCTCCGCCTCTTCATTATCGGTTGTCAGGATCTGGGGCGTGGAGATGATATGGACATCACTATCCTGCTTGTAGGCGTTGAGAATCGCTCCAAGGGATGGAAACATCTGGCCGTTGATCTCGATAAATTCGCTTATTACTCCCATGGTCAAGCCTTTGGGTGTGTTCGGGTTTGTAATGCTCGGTATATTGCTGTTATCACCTGCCCTGTAGCTCCCGAAAGCCAGGCCCTCATCAGTCCCGAAAAAATTATATTTAAAAGCTCCGACCCATTCAACACCCACCTCAAAGTCCTTTTCTGCGTTAACCTCCATGATCAGGGCCTCCAGGTAGACCATGCGGCGCGGAATATCAAGCTTCCTTATGACCTCCTCAAGAACCGCATAATCAGCCTTATTGGCAGTGATGACCAGGGAGTTGGTCGCTTTGTCGGAAACGATCTGAACTTCCTTGGAAATGGTTGGCGCCTTGCCCTTCTCAACCCCCTTGTCTGTCTTTTCAGGCAGAGAGGTCAGGACCTTTGACAGTTCCTCGGCATTGGCATGCTGGAGATAATACACATTTATATTGCCGGTCCCCCGGGGAATCTCCTTATCCAGAATGGCGGCAAGGCTTTTCACCTTTTGCGTATCATAGACTGATGCAATGATGATAAGGGAGTTGGTCCTTTCGTCGGCAATGATCTTCACCTCTCCCAGGGCTGGGCCTGTTTCAACCGCAGCCGCCTGTGCCGGAGTCCTTCTTCTGGCAGTGGTGGTTCGTGAGGTGGAAGTCCTCCTGGTTGTTGCTCCCTGGAAGATGGTATCAAGGGTCTTTGCCACTTCAGTGGCAGTAGCATACTCAATGGGGATTACCGTAATCTCGGAGACATTCTCCTCCACATCAATTTCCTTGATGATTTGCATAAGACGGTTGATGTTGGAAAGCACATCAGTGATAATGAGCAGGTTGGTAGCAGGATAGGCAATGACCACACTGTTCTTGGATACCAGCGGCGTGAAAAGTTTTTTCAATTCATCCGGATCCGCATATTTAAGGGGGATCAACTGGGTAACGATCTTATCGGTGACCTCCCCGGTATCCTCTTTGAAACCTGTTTCAACGCTCTTTGACCTGGCATCTGCAGAGGGGACGATCTTGATGATGGAACCGGCCGGAACAGTGGTAAAGCCCTGAACTTCAAGGACAGATTCAAAAACCTTATAGGCCTCCCCTATTGAAATCTTTGTGGGAGATACGATGGTGACATTACCGCGTACGGCCTTATCAATAATGAAATTTGCACCGGTTAACTCGCTGATATACTTAATGAAAAGATTTATATCCACATTCTCGAAATCAATGGTGACAAAACGCTCCACTTCTTCTTCGCTTTCATCCGGCTGCTGCAGTTCCTGTATCCCGGAAGCCTCCTCCTGCTCTTGAACTGCCCCCTCTGGAGGGGTTGGCACAAAAACGGGGTTGCTGCTGAGTTGCGGGTTACCGTCAACTTCGAGCCGCTCCCCAGGCGATGCACCAAAGGCTGCTGAACTCCCGGCAATAAGCCAAATGCTGACGCAAACGAAACTGAAGAAAAATTTTACATGACTGTTTGTTTTCATATTATGAATGCCCCCGTGAAAACATCTCTCTGCGTTATATGCTTTTAAAAGAGTTGTTTCTCGTCCTTGTTACTCTGGTTTTATTTACATATTAACAACTTCCCTGGCCTGTTATTGAATATCATAGGTAAGCATTCTTTTCTGACCCCGACGGGTTATTTCAATGCTTACTTCCTCACCTGACTTGAGACCGTTATAGAACCCAAATGCATCTTCAGGGCTGCTCATCTGCTCGCCGTTGACACTTGATATAATGTCTCCATTCGCCAGCCCCAGTTTCGCAAAAAGGGAGTCTGCCTGGATCTGACTGACAATAAGGCCTTCGGACTTGCCCCGCCGGAAATAGGGCCGTACCCGCACCTGGGTCATCAATTCATTAATGTCATTCATGGAGTCTTGCAACACATCCTGACCAATTGAAATGATTTCCACTTCAGGCTCTCCACTAATCTCTTCCTGCGGTGGGGTGCGTGCCGGTCTTTGCGCATTACCTGCTGGTCGTCTTCTCTGGTGCGGTTTTGCTGCAGCCTTTGGTTTATCCTCTTTCTCAGCCATGGTGAGGATCTCATCTTTCTCTCCATGCCGCAGAATAACCTTACCCCGGAGAATCTGCCTTATCTCCGCCTCCTGGACCGAGTCGCCGACCCTGTAAATATCCTGGCTTTTCTGCCGCTGGTCTAAAATGATCGCCCTGGCACTTCCCATATCCCCGGCAACTGTTCCAAGAAGGGAAAGCTGCAGGCTTGTTTCCTCAAGGGCTTCAACTGGTCCCACCTCTTCAACCGGGGCCTGCTCAACTTTCTCTGTCGCTCCAAAAATATTACGGTCGACAATTTTGGTATACCCGGGGGCAGTCAAAGACTTTTCACCCCGCACCTCAACTTCCTTGAGCGCCACTATCTGCTGGCCGCCCATCTGGTGCAATTCAATACCAATTACCCGATAAAATATATCAACTGCAATATAGCTGATAACTAACAGGGCAAGGAGATTAAACAATATATGTATCTGTCTGGGCATTTGTATAATTTCGTATCAGTTTACTTTTACTCACCTGGGGGCAGATACTGCCCTCCCTCTGCTACTAAAGAAGCTTGAATTTTGGATCACCAAGGGTTCCGGTAACAGTAAAAAAGTACTCCCCCCTCTTGACCCGCGTCTTCATTGCCTTCAATAGTTCACGAATTTCCGGATGATTCTTGTAAAATTCAGCCTGTGGCTCTAATGTCCCTTTCAGGTTAAGCTGACTCAGGCCTATATCCTTTTGCAACTGTATTGAACCGGTCATGGAGCCATTAACTTCAGGGCCTTCCAGTTGTGCCTTGATAATTATTCTCTCCCGCCGGCTTAATTCTGCTTCCAGTTTAATACTCTGCAAATCTAAAGAGGATATATTGAAAACCGGAGCCTGAAACTGCAACTGGCCATCGCTCAGCCGCAGGTCAGCCTTGCCACTTCCTCCTGCTGTACCGACAGATTCATTGCTATACACAATTTCACCGCTAAGGCGGCCGATTAACCTGTGTTTAAACTTTTCAGTCAGAAAATCATACTCTGCAAGAACAAAATCCCTGAAGGCTATCTCACTTGCAATGTTCTTTTCCTCACCTGTAAAATGAAGCGTGCCATTTATATCACCCTTGTAAGCCTCACCGTCCAGATCAAAGCTGTATGCTCCCTTGACTAACTTCAGGATATGCGGCCTGATATATAAACTGTCCGTTTTAAAAACAGCAGCCCCTGAAGGATTGCCCAGGTAAATTTTGCCTGCTGTGATTTGCAGGCCTGCTGGTATCCATGGCCCGATCTTTTCTGCCTCAAAAACAAATTCCGGATTTATCCTGCGGATGCCATTATCCAGAAACTCCTCCACAGCCTGTGCGGGAAAGAGGAAATAAAGCAGCACAACAGTAACCAGGACAACGTATAACGTATATCCCAGCCATTTCTTATTTTTTGTTTCTGAAGCCATTATATTTTATGTCTGTTTCATAAGGCAAAGGGCGCAGGGCTCAAGGTTTAAAACCTTTTACCTTTTACCTTTTACCTTTTACCTATCTTTTTACCTGTCTTTTCATAACTATTCAGTGAAGGTCAACACCTGCAATATTGCATCCAGGTATTGGGTTTCCTTTTTGTTGGACTGGATGGAAATCCTTTTAATGCTCACCAGCATATCAGGCGATTCAATGAGTTTCAGGTAACCCACCATCTGTCCTAATGTTATTCTCTCGAGCTTCATTTCAACAAGAGACTCTTTAAAAGGCCCTTTGCCGGTTGAAGCTGAGGGTTTCATAGACTTTATGTTTTCCTTTACCCCTGCGTCTCCTGCTGCCTTTTCCAGAAAAGAGAACAGGGTGAAACTTTTCGGACGGCCGGAAAGCCTTTGGGCAAGGACTTCTGAACCCTGCTGCAGCACAAGGTATTCCTGACGTAAGCGCACCATTTCCTGCAGGTTCTTTTGATTGGCAGTTGCCTTATTGTTATATTGCTCCTTTTTCTCAACAAAAGGCATGATCGCAAGCTGGATCACCAAGGCCAGCACTATGACAATGACAGCCAGAAATATGAGATATTTTTCTCTTTTGGCAAGTTGCATAATTATTTATATAGGGTTCGAGGAGTCAAGGGGTCAAGGGTAAAAACAATTGACTGCCTTTTATATCTGGTCCCTGACTTATGGCTCCTGTTAATTTTTAACTTAAGCTCACTTGTAATTCTTAGCTTTATCCAACTCTCACTCTACCCTCTGCATTTTAATTTCAAACCTTACCCCTTTGCCCGACTGGTCAAGATTTGCCGAGGCAATAATAACATCATGATACATCTCTGAAGACTCCAAACCCTTCTTTATGGAGTCAACGGTATTAAAGGTATCGGTAGTACCCCTTATCTGTACCCCCTCCTGATCAACCACCATCCTGTCAACCTGGATATTGAGATCCCCAGGTATCCTGCTGGATATATCGTTTAGAATTTCCAGGGAGGTACTATCCATATTGATCCCGGGAGCGACTCCAGAAGCATTTTTTAATGCACTTATTTCCGTCTTCATCTGATGGATTGGATCAACCACCCTGGTTACTTCCGGAAAGGTTTGGCTGAATATCCCTTTTATCTGCCCATCCAGGCTGGCATTTCTTTTTTTCAGATCCCTGTAATCGACGCCAAAATTGACAGCAAGCAATACGAAAATAATACCCAGGTAAATTGCCCCATGAATAAGCTCCTTCCTGATCTTGACAAATTGCGTCTTGACCTGGAACTCCTCACGCCTGAAGTTAAACCCTTTTGCCTTTTTGCCTTCCCGAAGGGCAAGGGCAAGTCCATTGTCCATAAGTGCAGGATTATATAACCTTATCAAGTGTTGACTCAGCTGGATGTTGTCAGTATCGTCTCTCAGGTTTAAATTGGATACCGGCAGCTTAAGTTCTTTCCCTATGATTTCTGCAGTTGCCGGAACCAGGGCTCCTGGTCCTGTAATAAATATTTTCCCGGGCTGCAGTTTCGTTGCGGTCTCAACCTGAAAACCCCGTAAGGTCAAATTGATTGACCGGCACAAGGCGACCAGACCTACCCCATACTGACTGGTATCAGACAAGCCTGCCTTCTCCTTCTTTGCAGCAAGTGATGCAACATCTGCCAGATCCTTACCGTTAAATGGCAAATGCCGTATGAGAACAATTTTTTTATCCAGAAAAAGGAGCATGGCGCATGTTCTGGAACCAAGGCAGAGCAACATACCATTCGCAGGGCTGTTCTGCTGCATCAGCATCTGATTGACCAGGGAAACATTTCGGATATCAAAAACTTCAGGTTCAGCCCCAAAGGAGTCGAAGTTGGATAAATGGGCTCCAATATAGGCTCGATTGACAGAGGCGGCAATGAGGCTGGTTTGCGAGCCGGTCCGCTCAACATCAATGAAATCAATCAACTGCCCTTCAACAGGAGAGGCCATCAGCGTCTCAAGCTCAAAACCGAGTGTCTGCCTGATTTTCCTAAGATCGGTGAATGGCATGCTCAGATTCCTGAAAGAGACGTGCCCGTCCTCCACCACGCTATTGCACACCGACCCCTTCGAATCAATTTCCTCACATACTGCACGCAGAGCAACACTGATGCCGCCGGCTTCTGTGATAGGGACTGCGGAGCAACCGATTATCTGGTAACCCTGCATCAGGCTTTTCACCTGAACCGCAGCAACGGTATCTTCACTTATGTCCAGACCGATTATTGTTCGTGGCATTGGGTTTATGTAAAAATAATAGTATAATTAAAGGTCATACCGGCATTAACAATCTTAAAGAAGCACAACACCCGGCATTACCCTTGAAACTCTCGCAATCTTTCAACATTTTACTATAACGCATATAAATCATTAAACCAAACATACTTTCTCTATTGTTCCCAATAGAATGCAAATTGCATTCCGCCCAAATCGCTTTTATTCTATTCTCCAATATACCAGCTCTGTGCTGCTTCCAGGACCACGTGCCACCATGCCCCGCACCTTTTTCCGCATATTTCCCATCACAACCTCAGTAGAAATCTCAAAAAAGGAACTTGATGTTGTAAGCACAGGAGGGATATTTACATCATCAGGAATAACTGTTTTATACCATCCAGTATCTCCGAGATCATTTTCTTCATTGTCCCTGAAAGTCAACATTTCATCAACCATGTCCTGATCAATGTCCCTGGAAAGTGCACCAAGCACAAAAGCATCAGCAGTATTCATGTTAATTTTACCATCCATGCCATGGGGCGTTACAAGACTTGCAAGACCTGGAATCTCTTCAGTGCCAAAATAAAGTTCATCTGTTATGCCTTTAACCAGCAAAAGCTCCTCGATAAATTCCATGGGGCCATTTCTTGGCCCATAGGGAGTATCAAGACCCTGGTAATATGAACTTTCAGCACCGCCAAAATCAAGGGGCTCATCATCCTCGTCCAGCCAATCAATTATTGCTTCAATGATATTCAAGGCCTCATCTTCTTCGAGTTCAAACTCTTCTGTACTCAACAGATTGATCCAAATTTCTTTTTGCTCTACATTTATGTCCCATGAATCATCATCTTTCTTCTTGCGCAGGCTGTTTATCTGAAGCCTGCCGGAATGATCGGTTATATTCATCCCTCCCTGCCCACCGTTGAAAAAAGAGGAGAAATACTGCGCAGCTGCCTCCAGGTTGGCCCAGTCCTCATGCAGGGTATCAAAACCGCTTTCCTCGGCATCAACTGACAAAATGGCCCTGGCTGAATTGAAAATGGATTTTGCCATATTATCGAGGGCGATACCATTCTGAAGATTCGAGGCATTGGTTATGCTTGATCGCATCGATACATTAAACCGCAAGGTCATGACCAGAATGAGGCTGATAACCAGGATCGTAATCAACAGGGCCATGCCTCGGTTATTTTTTAGAATATCAAGCATTGTTTTATGTTTTTGCAATTATTAGCATTCAGTCATCATTTATTGAAGATTTGAGAAATCGAAGATTG
>JAAXQI010000076.1 GCA_012974315.1 Desulfobacterales bacterium
GGTCGTTCAAGCGCACCGTGGCAGCATTTATCCATGGCAGTATTCAGGGCAGTGGAAAACAGGAGAAGTCTGGCGCGTGCAGCGAATACAGGCGTAAGTACCATTATAGACCCGCTGGGTAGAATGGCTGAGGCCACACCACTTTTTCAGCCCGCTTTTCTGGTGGCTGATGCTCCTTTGTTGCAGAAAAAAACAATTTTCGTTGGTTTTGGTTATTATTTCGGATTGTTGTGTTTACTTCTTTGCATAGCTGGCTTGTTTGTTCTTAAAAAAGTTAAACAACGCGAGATGTGATGTAATCCAGCAATGGATGATTATATTGAGTTTTATGGAGGAATTTAACATATGTCTGCTGAATTGAAACAAAAGCTACAGGATTTGAAAGATCGCATTCTTAAGCTACAGGTGCATCTTTGATGTAGATAACAAAAAAGACCAGCTTGCCGAGATAGAAAAGCAGATCAGTGTTCCAGGTTTTTGGGATGATGCTTTAAGGGCAAAAAAAATACAGAAAGAACGGGGCAGAATACAGGAGCCTATAGATTCCTGGAAATCCTGTATTGCAATCTGGGAAGATGCCTCGCTGTTGCTTGAAATGGCGCTTGATGAAGGAGATGCTGAGGCGGAGAAGGAAGTAGCCCAGACTCTTGAATCCCTGGAAAAGCGGGTAGGGATATTTGAGATGGAGTGCATGTTCTCCGAGGAGCATGATGAGAGCAATGCACTTATTACCATCCATGCCGGAGCCGGCGGCACCGAGGCCCAGGATTGGGTAGACATGCTGCTGCGTATGTATCTCAGGTGGGCTGAAGAAAAAGAATTCAAGACAAGTATCCTTGATTATCTCCCCGGAGATGAAGCCGGAGTAAAGGGTGTAACGGTGTTGGTTAAAGGCCTTTACGCCTATGGATATTTGCGCTCAGAGATGGGTATTCATCGTTTGGTCCGGATCTCCCCGTTTGATGCCGGAGGGCGCAGGCACACCTCATTTGCTTCAGTGTTTATTTTCCCGGAGCTCGATGACAGCATCGACATTGATATCAATGAAAAGGATCTGCGCATTGATACATACAGGGCAAGTGGGGCTGGGGGGCAGCATGTCAACAAGACCAGTTCTGCAGTGCGAATTACCCATCTGCCAACCGGTATAGTTGTCCAGTGTCAGAATGAACGGTCCCAGCATCGTAATAAGGATATGGCGTTCAAGATGTTAAGAGCCCGTCTTTACGAAAGGGAGAAAGAGATTCAGGCCAAGGAGCAGGAAGAACTGGGTGGTGTGAAAAAGGAAATAGGATGGGGCAGTCAGATCCGTTCCTATGTTCTGCAGCCCTATAGAATGGTTAAAGACCACCGGACAAAATGTGAGGTCGGTAATGTTGATAGCGTCCTTGATGGTAAGCTGGAGCCTTTTATAAATGCATATCTGCTCTGGAAGAGATAAATAATTTGGGGTTTTTTAGGGAAGATTTCCTTTTAACTCTCTGATTTCGGCTAAGATATATGCGGTTTTGTATTGCATAAAAGTTGCCGCCAAAGATACAAGATGAAGAGTGGAAGCAAGAAAGATGAGGGGGGCTGCGTTAAATGCGGTACCTGTAATACTGTTTGTCCGGTGTATTTGACGACAGGGAATGAAGTACACACCCCCCGTGGTAAACAGCACCTCGGCTCCCGGCTGCACAAGGGTGAAAGATCTGCTCATTATGCAGATATTTTCTCAAAATGTCTGTTGTGTGGTGCATGCCTTGAGGTCTGTCCGCGGTCCCTTGATACCCCTCAGTTAGTGGTGGATGTTCGCTCCGAACCAAGTAAAATCTCCGGCCTTTCTTTTTTCAAGTATGTATCACGCAAGGCCCTGGTCCATCCTCTTCTTTTTTCAAGTTTAAGTAAGGTGGGTACGACTGCCCATAATCTGCTGGGAGGGTTTCTGCCCAAAGAAAGCGGCCTGCGATTGCGGCTGCTTGGTTTTGAAAAAGGAGTATTGCAGCTGCCTGCTGTCAGCTATTTAACCAAAGTGAAAAATGATTTATCTGCAGAAAAAGAGCAGCAAGTCGAAAAACATACGCCTGAAAAACAGGTGCATGAAGTAAATTATTTTACAGGGTGCCTGGCGAATCATCTGCAGCCCGAGATAGCGGAAAGCACACAATTCCTGACATCCAAGACCACAGGCAGCAAAGCCTGTGTGCCTTTGGAGCAGACTTGCTGTGGTATGGCTGCCATGGCAGCCGGCCGGCCAGATGAAACGTTGGATTTGGCAAAGAGAAATATCAGAGTCTTTGAGGAGAACGAACTCCCTATTTTAACCTCCTGTTCTTCCTGTTATTATCAACTGAAAACCTATAATGAGCTCTTTGCAGATGATCCGGAATGGCAGGGAAGGGCCAGGAATTTTACAGAGAGATTACAGGAGTTCTCTACTTTTTTTCTGAGAAAATTTTCTGAAAGCAAGGAATTGATAACCGGTTCCAACAAATCTTCCGGCATGAAGGTTTTTTATCATGATCCCTGCCACCTGCGGTTCAAGCTGCATATCACGGAGGAGCCGCGACAGCTTCTCAGCCTTTTTCAGGGAATAGATCTGCAGGAATTGGAGGGTGGGCCCCAATGTTGTGGCCAGGGCGGGCTTTTTCAGGTGGCCCATCCAGATTTGGCTCTTCAGGTATGGGAAAGGCTCATGGAGGGTTATGGCGCGCTATCAGCAAATACTGTGGTTACTGCATGTTCCGGCTGCCTCCTGCAGTGGCAGCTTGGTCTTGAGACTGGCGAGAGTAATGGCGAGGCGAAGCATCTCGCAGTCTTTATTGCTCAGCTGATGCAATAAAGTTGCAAAAAGACTTGTTCTCATTTTCAGCTGATGCTAAAAGAGAGCCCATGGCTGCAACCTTTGCAGCCTGATGTTTTTGGATAGAATTTTTTATTATATTGCTGGCACTCAATATGGGTCGAACAATTCGGGAAGAGATGGAGGAAAATGAGGAGAAAATCCTTTCTCCTTATGCCTGTTTCAGTAAAAAAAGCAGGGGACGGTTGCGACCTGAACCTGAATGTGATGTAAGGGTGGCCTTTCAGCGGGACAGGGACCGAATTCTTCACTCCAAAGCCTTTCGTCGTTTAAAATATAAAACCCAGGTTTTTCTGGCTCCCACCGGGGATCATTACCGAACCCGGCTGACCCATGTATTTGAAGTTTCCCAGATTGCCAGAACTGTTGCTGTAGCCTTGAAACTGAACGGTCATTTAACCGAGGCCATCGCTTTGGGACATGACCTGGGTCACACTCCATTCGGACATGCTGGTGAAGCTGTTTTAAACGAAGTGCATCCGGGCGGGTTTCACCACTATGAGCAAAGTCTTCGAGTCATAGATATTCTTGAAGATGGGGGCAGGGGGCTGAACCTGAATTTTGAGGTTAGGGACGGGATCAGCATGCACTCCAAGGGCAGGAAGGAGATACTGCCGCAGGATATATCTGAACTGCCCATGACCATGGAAGGCAGGGTGGTGCGGGTGGCTGACATTATCGCCTATGTAAACCATGACATGGATGATGCATTACGTGCCGGTATTATAAAAGAAGGGCAAATGCCGGCTGACATTTATGAAAAATTGGGTAAGACCAACTCGGAAAGGATTGACACCATGGTGAAGGATATTATCTACTCTACCCTCGCAGAAGGAGGGACAAGATTGACTATGAGTCCTGAAATTATGTCGGCCATGTCTGAAATGCGGTCCTTCCTTTATAAGAATGTCTATGAAACCAGCAAGATCCATGACGATTTCATCAAGGCCATGAAGGTGGTGAAAGAACTGTATCAGCATTTTCTTGAAAAAGGTTTACCCGGAGACGAGGAAGGTTCTGAGCCCAAGCCGGCCGGGGATCACCGTACAGTGTGTGATTTTGTGGCTGGCATGACAGATCGTTATGCCCTGGCCCTTTATCAGAATATATTTTTGCCTAAGCCATGGTCCGTCATGTAACAAGCTGGAAACTTTATCAGTTTAGCTAATAACAGGAAATAAACAGAACACATGAAAAAGAGCGACGAAACAAAAGAATCAAGTTCTGATCTACCTAAAGCCTATGAGTTTTCCGCTGTAGAAAAAAAATGGTATGAATACTGGGAGAAGCATAAAAAGTTCCATGCAACAATGGATGATGGCAAACCGTCATTTTCAATTGTCATTCCACCCCCCAATGTGACAGGAGTTCTGCATGTCGGGCATGCCCTGAATAATACCCTGCAGGATGTCCTGGTCCGTTATAAAAGAATGCAAGGGTATAATGTGCTTTGGCTTCCAGGAACTGACCATGCCGGTATTGCTACCCAGAACGTGGTGGAGAGACAGCTGGCTGCAGAAAATATCAGCCGTCATGACATTGGTCGCAAGAAATTTATCGAACGGGTCTGGCAATGGAAGGAAGAGTCCGGCGGCCAGATAATAAATCAGCTTAAACGATTGGGCTGCTCCTGCGATTGGGACCGGGAACGGTTTACCATGGATGAAGGGTTGTCCCGGGCGGTGCGGGAAGTATTTGCCAGATTGTATCATGAAGGCTTGATATATAAAGGGGATTATATAATCAACTGGTGTCCCCGTTGTCATACGGCATTGGCAGACCTGGAGGTGGAACATGAACCAACGGATGGCAAGCTCTATAATATTCGTTATCCATTTACCACCGGAGACGGCTATCTTGTGGTGGCAACCACCAGGCCTGAAACCATGCTGGGAGATACGGCTGTAGCTGTTCACCCGTCGGACGAGCGCTACAATAACCTGCCTGAAAAAGCAGTTGTCCTGCCATTGGTGAATCGGACCATACCCATTGTTTTTGATGCGCATGTGGAACGGGAGTTCGGTACCGGTGCCTTGAAGGTCACCCCGGCCCATGATTTGAATGATTTTGAAATTTCACGCCGACACGATCTGCCCGCTCTCAAGATTATGGACGAAAGCGGCACCATGAATGAGGCAGCAGGTGATTATGCCGGTTTAGATCGGTTTGCCTGCCGAAAGAAAGTGGTGGAGGACCTTGAGAAATTGGGGCTTCTCGAAAAGATCGAGGAGTATCAGCATGGAGTAGGCCACTGCTACCGCTGTCAAACAGTAGTTGAGCCGACTCTCTCCAAACAATGGTTTGTCTCGGTGAAGCCTTTGGCTGAAAAGGCCATAGCTGCCGTGAAGGAAGGCCAGACAAAAATTCATCCCAAAACCTGGGAAAACACTTATTTCGACTGGATGTACAATATCCGTGATTGGTGCATTTCACGCCAGATCTGGTGGGGACACCAGATTCCAGCCTGGACCTGTGAGGATTGCGGTGAGTTGATCGTCAGCAATATCGACCCGGAAGAATGTACAAAGTGTGCGGGGAGTAAACTCGTCCAGGAGACAGATGTGCTGGATACCTGGTTCAGTTCGGCACTATGGCCATTTTCGACCCTCGGTTGGCCCGACAACACAAAGGAATTGTCTGTTTTCTATCCGACCTCAGTTTTGATAACCAGTTTTGATATCCTGTTTTTCTGGGTGGCGCGCATGATGATGATGGGGCTCCACTTCATGGAGGAAATTCCGTTTAAGGATGTTTACCTGCACGCCCTGGTTCGCGATGCCGAGGGCCAGAAGATGAGTAAGTCCAAAGGCAATGTCATGGACCCTCTCCTTGTTATGGATAAATACGGCACCGATGCCCTGCGTTTCACCATGATCGCTTTTGCGGCCCAGGGCCGTGATGTAAGGCTTTCCGAAGACAGGATCGAGGGTTATCGTCACTTTATAAATAAGATATGGAACGCTGCCCGCTTTGCCCTTCTGCATATAAGGGATAGCCATCCTACACCTATAGAAGAAATTGATCCGGAAACTCTCAGCCTGCCTCACCAGTGGATCTTGAGCCGCACAAACCACACCATTGGTGAAGTGCATAAGGCATTGAATGATTACCGGTTTAATGATGCCGCGCATTCTCTTTATCAATTTGTCTGGCATGAATTCTGCGACTGGTACCTGGAATGGCTTAAAGATATTTTATTCGGGGATGATGAATTGGCAAAGACCACAGGGCAAGGCATTCTTTTTGCCCTCCTTGAGATTATTTTGAAGCTGCTGCATCCTATAACGCCCTTTGTTACTGAAGAGATATGGTCTGTTCTGCCGGGCAATAGATCAAGCATCATGACAGAACCGTTTCCTGAGCAAGTAGATAGTTGGAACAATCCTGAGGCAGATGCGTCAGCCGAACTTCTTATGGGAGTCGTGACCGGCTTTCGGAATATCAGAAGCGAGACGGGAATTCATCCTTCTGCAAGAATTGACGGGGTTATCATTTGTCCGGTCAAGCATAAGGCGGAAGTACTGAAAAACAACAGCAAGGCAGTCAGGGAAAGAGCCAGGGTTGGGGAATTACATATCCTTCAGGAAGGGAAACAACCCCAGGGGGCTGCCTCCTATATATTTAATGAAATTGAGATTTTTGTTTCCCTGGCCGGGTTGGTGGATGTTGACCAGGAACTGGCTAAACTGGAAAAGGAGATGGACAAGGTTTCCCTGCAACTCAAGAAGGTTGAGGGAAAGCTCGGCAACAGCAAATTTCTTGATAATGCACCTGAAGAGGTTGTAGCCGGCGAGAAGGAAAAACAGGAGACAATGAGTGCCAAGCTTGCAAAAATTAATGAGAGTATGGAGCGCCTGAAACACCTCAACGATTAGCGATAAAGAAAAAAACATGGATGTAAATATATTAAAAAAAATCATAGAGAAGTTTCTGTGTGAAGATATCGGCAGCGGAGACCTGACCAGTGAGGCAACTATTACTCAGGAGCAGAGCGGAACCGCAGAGTTTGTGGCAAAGGGATCTTTTGTGGTCTGTGGTGTTGAAACCGTTGCTTCTCTTGTTTTCACTATCCAAAATCCGGCAATTGTGATCACTCAGGCAAGCAGGGATAAAACCCTGGCTTCCCCCGGAGACTTACTTTTGACAGCAAAGGGGCCAGTGCAGGATCTTTTAAAAGCGGAAAGAGTGGCATTAAATCTTGCCCAGCGCCTTTGCGGCATTGCCACCTTAACCGCTCAATTTGTAGAGAATGTAAAGCCCCTGCCGGTTCGGATTCTTGATACCAGGAAGACAACACCGGGTTTACGCATGCTGGAGAAATACGCAGTCAGGGTGGGAGGTGGATACAATCATCGTTTTAACCTGGCTGACGGGGTTCTCATCAAGGACAACCATATACAGGCGTGCGGTTCCATCAAGGATGCAGTTGACAGAATGCGGGAAAAGGTCCCTCACACCATGAAAATTGAGGTTGAGGCCTCCAGTATGGAGGAGGTCAGGGAATGCCTTAACAGTTCCGTTGATATAATCATGCTGGATAATATGTCGACTGATCAGATGCGTGAGGCTGTAAAGCTGGCAGGCGGGCGGGCTCTTCTGGAGGCTTCGGGTGGTATGAGTCTTGATAATGTCAGGGCAGTGGCGGAGACAGGTGTTGATTATATTTCCGCCGGAGCGCTTACCCATTCAGCCCCCGCCTGTGATATCAGCATGCGGTTAAAGAGTCCGTAATGGTTTCTTGTATGGATAGGTAAGGCCAATAAAAAAGGGGGTAGCTGTTTAAGCTAACCCCTTTGAGTTATAAATGGAGGCGGCGACCGGATTTGAACCGGTGAATAACGGTTTTGCAGACCGCTGCCTTAGCCACTTGGCTACGCCGCCTTTTCTGAGACCATAGCATGATTTCACGAAGCGGTCATCTTAAACACAGAAACATTTTTTTGACAAGGGGAAATTGTTTTGCCCCTGTCACAATGGGAAGATGTTGTTATGAAAACTATCGAACAGTTGATAAGCGAAAACAGGGAAAATTTGCGCGATTTTGAAGGGTCGCTCGGCTATAAGTTTGCTGATATTGCTCTTCTGCAGCAAGCGCTCATCCACAGTTCATTTGGTTTCGAGCAGCTTCGGGATGGGCAGAATAATGAAACATTGGAGTTTCTAGGCGATGCTGTCCTTGATCTGGCTGTCAGTGATATCCTTTTTAATATGTATCCAGGCATAAGAGAGGGTGAACTGACTAAAATGCGGGCCGGATTGGTCAAAGAAGCCACCCTGGCTGAAATGGCCCAGACCATCACGATAGGGGATTTTCTCTTGCTTGGCAAAGGTGAAGAATCCTCCCAAGGCAGAAAAAAAGCCTCGATACTGGCCAGTGCTTTTGAGGCACTCTTGGGAGCAATTTATCTTGACAGAGGGTATGAAAATAGCCTCCGGTTTATCCGGAGCCATTTTACTCCATTGCTTCCTGTTAAGAAGGAAGGAATGCTGCTTGATGATGCCAAAAGCCATTTGCAGGAAAAACTCCAGGAGGAGTTTAATCAGGCCCCAACCTATCTTCTTGATTCTGAAGATGGTCCGGACCATGCAAAGAGATTCACTGTCTCGGCCAGGTTTATGGATGCGGTCCTGGGCATCGGCTCTGGCAGCAGCAAGAAGGTGGCTGAGCAGCGGGCAGCGCAGGCTGCCCTTGATGCTCTTGATTCCTGGTGGGAGCAACTCACGAAAACAGATCATCATAGCAAGCCCCAATAGAAAACTTAATCCATGAATCGCCAGGTATCTCCATTCAGGCAATAGACTGATAAGTATATGTCGCTTCTTGTAATTCCAATTTTTATAGCACACCAGGGGTGCCCACACCTTTGCATTTTCTGTGACCAGCACACAATAACCGGCCATTCAGTCTTGGAAGACGGACCAGTCAGTCCTGCGACTGTTAAAGAGACCATAGATCAATGGCTGGAACATCCCAGGAAAAAACAAAGAAATGATGTGCAGGTGGCCTTTTATGGCGGCAGCTTCACCGGGCTTCCCATGGAAAGACAAAAAGATCTGCTGGACGCGGTTAAGTCGTATATTGATAATGGACAGGTCAACTCCATCAGGATTTCTACACGACCAGATTATATTGATGAAAATATTGTTGCCTTTTTGCAGGAACACTCTGTGTCCATTGTTGAACTTGGCATCCAGTCTCTTGATCTGAGTGTTCTGGAAGCCAGTGCAAGGGGGCACTCGGTTGAACAGTCGGAAAGTGCAATACATCTTCTCAAGGCGAAAGGCTTTACCGTTGGCGCCCAGCTTATGTGTGGACTGCCACAGGACAGTACCAGCAAGCTGCTGGCTACAACAAAAAGAGTTGCAGTCCTTGCACCGGATTTTGTCAGGATATATCCAGCCCTGGTTATCAAAGGAAGTGGGCTTGAGAAATTATACCGGGATGGAAGTTACGCCCCCTTATCATTATTAAAGGCAGTGGCACTTACGTGCAGAATGAAAAATATTTTTGCTGAGCATCATATAAAAGTGGTGCGGATGGGGCTTCAGCCCTCTCAGGAATTGGAGAAAAAGGTGGTGGCCGGGCCTTATCATCCAGCATTTGGCGAGCTTGTTATTGCACGGGCTCTCTTTAAGCAGGCCAGAAAATTATTAGGTGTGACAGTTCATAACAGGCAAAGACGTTTATCTCTTGCTGCTGCAGATGAGTCCGCATTTCGCGGTCCAGGAAATGTCAGCATGAAGAGATTGGCTGGACTTGGTTTGCTGGATGGAGTTGAACTGGTTTTTGATAAGGATCAGGCAAGAAATTCAGTTATGGTTTATTAGTTTTTTAGTCACTATTTATTCTTCTCATGCTAACTGTAAACAACCTTGAAATAATTTACGGCGACAAACTGCTCTTTAATAACGTCTCAGTCCGGATCAATGACAATGACCGTATAGGTCTGGCTGGAGTTAATGGTGCCGGAAAATCGACCCTTCTCAAGATCATCGGTGGCATTTCAGAAACCGACCCTGGAGTAGTAAAGCGGCCTAAACGGCTCAGTGTGGCCTATCTGCCCCAGGAGGCCACCGCCATTGATACGGGAAGAACCATCTACCAGGAGGCGGAAAATGCCTTTGCCGAGGCCCTGATCATGCAGCAGGACCTTGATGAAATCAACCGGCAGCTTGCTGCGGTTGACCCTGAAAATCCTGTGTACAGCAGCCTGCTGAAACAGCAGGGTGAACTGCAGCACCGGTTGGAAAGGGTTGATATTTTCAGGGTGCAGTCCAAGATAGAAAAAGTACTCATGGGGCTCGGATTTTCGGTGGAGGATTTTGACCGCCCGAGCAATACGCTAAGCGGCGGCTGGCTCATGCGGCTCATGCTCGCCAAGCTTTTGCTTGCCATGCCAGACCTGTTACTCCTTGATGAGCCCACCAATCATCTCGACCTTGATTCTTTGACCTGGGTGGAAAATTTTTTGACGAATTATGATGGCGGTCTGGTGATTATTTCCCATGACCGAACTTTCCTGGATCTGGTGACAACAACTACCTGGGAGATCAGTTTGGGGCGGTTGTCCGTTTTTAAAGGGAATTATTCAAAATACGTTGAAGATAAAGAAGTACGCATGCAGGTTGAAAGGGCTGCCTATGCCAATCAGCAGGCCCAGATCAAGCAGACCATGCGTTTTGTACAGCGGTTTCGTGCCAAGTCAACCAAGGCTAAACAGGTGCAAAGCCGCATGAAGCAGTTGTCACGCATGGAACGGATTGAGCTTGGAGAAACCGAGCAGGAAGTCTCCTTTCGTTTTCCGCCAGCTGCTTCAAGCGGTCGCCTGGCCCTGGACATTGAATCTCTGGTGAAGTTATACGAGGATAAACAGGTGTTTCAAGATGTTACGTTTCAACTGCAGCGGGGAGACAAATTGGCGGTGGTGGGTGTGAATGGAGCCGGAAAGTCAACCCTGATGCGAATCCTTGCCGGACTGGAAAGTCAGGATGAGGGCAAAGTGAAGTTAGGTCATAATGTCAAAATTTCCTACTTTGGTCAGCATCAGGCACAGGAACTTGAGTCGAGTTTCACCGCCCTGCAGACCCTGGCGGCAGTTGCCGGGGACATGACAATTACGCAAATACGGAGTCTGCTCGGTGCCTTTTTGTTCAGGGGCGAAGAGGTGGACAAGAAAGTGCAGGTGCTCTCAGGCGGTGAAAAAAGCAGGCTTGCCCTGGCAAAGATGATAGTGCAGCCCGCCAATCTTCTTATACTCGATGAGCCCACAAATCATCTTGATATGAGTTCCCAGGAAATTCTGCAGGAAGCCATGGCGCAATATGACGGGACCATTATCATCGTGTCGCACAACAGGCATTTCGTTAACCGGTTTGTCAACAGGGTTCTGGAGATAAAGGCAGGTAAATCCACCCTTTATGAAGGGAACATCGAAGATTATCTTTTTAAACTGAAAACTCTCCAGGAAAAAGAATTTGCAAGTCGGATAGAAGAAGAGAAGACAGCAGTTAGCGAGCAGCCTGCAAAGCAGAAGGGAAAGGCGGCCAGACAGGAGCAGGCCAGAATCAGGCAGGCAAAAAGCAAAAATCTCAACCCCTTGAAAAAAGAGGTGGTCCAGGCTGAAGAGGAGATCGGTTCCCTGGAAACGCGTAAAAAAGAACTGGAGCAGCTCATGGCTGACCCAGAGCTCTACCAGGACCAGGATAAGTTTACCGAGTGTAGCAAGGAGTATAACTTGCTGGAGCGGAAACTGAAGCGGTTGTACCAACGCTGGGAAGAAATCCAGGCCAGGATTGAAGCAGTTGAGTCAGAATTTGTAGATCTGCCTTAATGGTTCATATGTTTACTGGACATCTTGACCTTTTAGGAATCATTTACGAGTCATGATTGATAGACATATCAGCAGATATGTGGAGTTCTAAAATAGAAAAGCAGAGCCATTTCTGACCCTGCCTCAATACAACTTTTTTATCATTTAATACCTTATAAAAAGTGCCATCAATTTTCACCGGACAGGTCAAATGAAATATCGAGCACCTCGTTATCTAGCTTGTACTGTTCCCACAACGCGACCATGTCTTTACGCTTATCCGGATACTGTTTGCTGAGATCATTGAGTTCACCGGGATCGTTTTTTAAATTGAACAACTCCCAATCCCCAGTGCCAAAAGGTTTCGGCATAAAGAGAATTTTCCAATCGCCGTCAAAATAAGCTTTTTGGCCAAACAGCTCATAACCGACCTTGTCGGCTTCTGTATAGGGCACGAATGCTTTTCCTGCGAACAGGTCCAGCACGGACCTGCCCTGCATGGGCCTTACCTTACGACCGTTAAACTTTTCAGCATGATCAACGCCTGCCAGGTCGAGCAGCGTCGGCATGATGTCCCGCACATGGAGGAACGCATGATTCATACTGCCTTCATTGGCTTTCCTGCCCGGACTTTTTACTATCAATGGCGCTTTGATGCCACCTTCGGAGGTAAATGCCTTAAACATGCGGCTGGGCGCCATGCTGGCCTGGAACCAGCCCGGCCCAGGCTCAATAAAGGAATTTTTCAGGCCTCGATTTTCCAGGCTGTTATCAAAAGAATTCATATACTCATCGGTTTGACCCGGATAGACCGTTTTCGGATGGCCGTTGGCGCCGTTATCCGAGAAAAAGAGGATCATGGTATTGTCGTATTCGCCGATCTCTTTCAAGTAATCAAAGACCCGCTTGATCTGCTCGTCCATGTAGTCTATCATCGCCGCATACACTTCCATGTCGCGGGCGGCTTCCTGTCTCTCCTCTAAGGACATACTGTCCCAGGCTTTTACCGATGACAAACGCGGAAAAGGTTTAGCGTCTTTATGTATGATTCCAAGATTTTTCAGCCCCTGTAATCTTTTTTCACGCAATGCATCCCATCCTTTATCATACGTACCTTTATATTTTTCTATATACTCTTTAGGGGCGTGCAGGGGATCGTGCGGAGCTGTATACGAAAGGTAAGCAAAGAACGGTTTGTCATCTCGATGGTCTCTTTTCATCCATTTCAATTCCCCTTTTTCAA
>JAAXQI010000211.1 GCA_012974315.1 Desulfobacterales bacterium
ATAAAACAGGGGGCAATGGATAGGTCTTTTCTACTTGACAGTGTCAGACATATCAGCAGACATTATGAGTTACTAGGTGAGAACATTGACATGGCGGAACGGAACGGCGGCGACTTGCGCCGTTTGCCATACTCCTGGGAAATCAATCAGTTACTGAAAGTTTTCAGTATTCGCCAGTTCAGCGACTACCTCTGCCAAGCCGCTCGTAACCCTGGCTAAAGAGTTATAATCAATTTTTTCAGGAGTGTCTTCACGGGTGTGATAGTGTTCATACCTGAACAAAGCTGTATCAGTTACCATTATGGCCCTGTATCCTTCCTGCCAAAAAGACCAGTGATCAGACCAGCCTATGCCGGTGATCCATTCAGGAGCTGCAGTGCCTTCAGAAGGGAATAGAGTGTGATGTCGAAATGCACCTAGGCTCTTTCTCATAAGCTTAAAGGAGCGGAGGTTTCCGACAAAGCCGATAAAATTAGCAGTGTTGGGATAGAAAAAACTGAAAGGAAAGGGATACTTCTGACTGTAAGGAGCTTCAGAATAATATCCCATTGTTTCCAGGGAAAACATGGCAACGATTTTCTCTTTGCGTTTGTGGGCCCGGGAGGCATATATTTTACTCCCCATATCGCGTCGAAGAAAAAAAGGTGGTTCTTCATTGGTGAATGCAACAAACCGAACCGTTCTGGCAAGTTCTTTGCTGTCCAGCAGCCTGGAAATTTCAAGTAATGCAGCAACACCAGAACCGTTATCATTAGCACCTGGGCAACCAAGTACCGAATCATAATGGGCTCCAACCACAATTATCTCTTCTGTTTTAGAAGTTCCGGGAATTTCAATTTCAAGATTCGCTGATTTTACACCTCTGGCATTATACTCCTGGTGCTGAACGGAGTAATTCTGTTCCCTCCAGATTTCTTCAATATAAGTGGCTGCCGCGTTGAGTTTTGAGGGCAGCCAGATGTTTCTTTCACCTATTTCATCTGCCAGTTTGTATACATGGGTATGCAGGTTGGAGCTTATTGCTTTTTCTTTTTCTGAAAGGGGCAGGAAGCGCCCTGAGTATGACTTTCCTACCATTTCGGATTTCCCATAAAAAAGACCTGAAAATAAAACAGCAAAAAGGAATATAGCTAAGCTTACAATAAACCAGTGTCGCTCTTTTAATGCCATTGACTCTCTTTCTATTCTTTTGGAGTCCAACTATAAATCACCCGGGATTTGTTTCCCGAAGTATATGTCCCTGTATTTAGTGTTCAGGAACTCAGCTGATTCAATATAATTTTTTTAGAGAGCTGTATCATCAACGACAAACAGTAAAGCCCAGGCGGTGACAAGAAATCGCTTTTTCAGCCCGGGATAATGTGGTCAGATCTTGAAATATCATATTTTTGTTTCTTCTCGGTCAAGATACATCCAAACAATATTGACTTTAACTACTGCCATAAGAAAAGGTAACCAGCGGAGTTAAACAAAGTCAATATTTCTTGCCAACATCTTAACTTTTGGCAAGCCCGTTTCGAGTCAACATGTCCAGTGGCAATGTTGACTATGCTATACGATCCATTTAGTTCAGGTGTATAGTAGGAATCAGATTTTTTATTTGATCTGAAAAGTCCAAATTTAATATAGATATCTTGATTTGTGAAAGAGAAATGCTCTGTCAGTCATCAGCAGTTTTGTATGCTGATAAATGTTAAGCATGACTCCGGTGCCCTGTTGATGATTTGCAAGGGGGATACGAGGGCGGTCGAATCAGTGCACCGAGCAGGAGATACAGGGGTCGTAAGACCTGACCAGCATCTCGGCCATTTTTTCTATTTCACGATCCGATTTGCCGATGGCAACCAGTTGCTCGGCGAGTTCCCGAAGATCGTAATGGATATTGGCATTGTTCTGGCTGGTTGGAATGACGCAGTCCGCCTTCACGATGCGGCCGTTTTTGTCAAATTCATAACAATGATAGAGAATCCCGCGCGGCACCTCCACTGCCCCAACACCGGTTCCCTCTTTCGGGATTACCGGCAGCCGTGCCACCCAGTTTTCATCGTCAAGCAGGTCCTTAATTATGGCGATGGAATCAAGCACCACATGCACACATTCCACCAACTGGGCAATATTGTTCATAAAGGGATTATAATTGACAGGTTCAAGGGCGAAATTCCCGGCTGTTTCCTGCGCCATAGGATGGAGTAACGCGAAATTGTTGTTTACCCGGGCCAGAGCACCGACCGCAAAGGATTTGCGCGACAATCTGCTCCATTTGGAGGTTGAATGCTTTACGCAATATTCATTGGTCATTGCCCGGTATTTCTGTTCAGGTTTTTCAATGCCGTCGGAAGAGATGAGAGTGCCGCCAATAAAAGGATATTTGTCCTCGCCCTTTAAGGAGACGAATTCCGTAACCCGAATAAAATTCGGTATTGTAAAGGTGGCAAACAACTCGGCTGACTGTTTGAGATCTGGAATCGTATTTTCCAGCCGTTGCCGCAGGGTATTCAGTTCCTGTTTTGTCGGCAGCATGGTAAAGCCGCCGACCACGGTCCTGGTAGGATGCAGCCGGCGGCCGCCGATGATGTCGCAGGCATCATTGGCGAGTAATTTCAGCCGCAGGGCCTGTTGCACCACTTCCGGATGGGTTTTGGTTAACGGCAAAACGCTGCCGGTATGCAGAAAGTCAGGGGCGACTAAAAAATAGAGATGCAGGATGTGGCTCTGCAGGGTTTCCATATGCTTGAGCAGCAAACGCAGTTTCTCGGTCTGTGGGGAGGGAAGGATATTGAAACCGTTTTCCACCGCCCTGATGCTGGCCAAGGTATGGCCTATGGAGCAGATGCCGCAGATGCGCCCGCATAAATAGGGCGCATTTTCCCAGGCCTTGCCGACCAGCATGGCCTCAAAAAAACGGGGCGTTTCCACGACCTCCCAGCGGGCCTCCCTGACCATGCCGTCCTGAATCCTAATCTGGATGTTGCCATGGCCTTCAACACGGGTGAGATGGTTCACCTTTATATTAC
>JAAXQI010000077.1 GCA_012974315.1 Desulfobacterales bacterium
TTTTATTTCTGTTTCTTTTTGTAAATATACAAGCCGGTTTAAACCATTAAGGTAGGCTTTTCCTGCAGCTGTAATAATGTCCGGATCGAGCCCGTAACCAATCACCACCTTGCCGTTATCCTCAATCCTGACAAGCACATCTCCCTGGGAATCAGTTCCACCGGTAATAGAGCTTACCGAAAAGAAGAGCAGCGTGCTGCTTGTTCCTGTGAGTTCTGCTATGGCACGATACGTTGCATCAATTGGACCGACACCGATTGCTGCACCTTCTTTTTCCTCACCATTAATTTTGAGACGCACAGCTGCAGTGGGCAGTTTCATGCTGCCACTCATAACACCCAAAGAAACAAGTTCATAAACCTCAGGGATATGGATTATTTCATCCATGATAATAGCCTCTATATCCTCATCGGAAATTTCCTTCCGGAGATCAGCAAGATTCTTGAACCTTGAAAATACCCGAGCCAGTTCTTCATCTGACAGAGAATATCCCATAACCTCAATACGGTCCTTCAAGGCATGTCGACCCGAGTGTTTTCCCAGAACCAGATTTCCCTTGGTCAGGCCAATGTCAGAAGGATTCATGATCTCATATGTAGTCCTTTCCTTCAAAACTCCGTCCTGATGAATACCTGCCTCATGGGCAAAGGCATTTGCACCAACAATTGCCTTGTTAGGCTGAACCGGCATGCCGGTAATCGTACTTACCATACGGCTACTTGGGTGGATATGTTCAGTGGCTATATCAGTATGGACATTAACCTTATCAGATCGGGTGCGGATCGCCATTACCACTTCTTCCATGGCGGTATTTCCGGCCCTCTCGCCCAATCCATTAATAGTGCACTCTACCTGACGGGCACCATTGTTTATGGCTTCCAGCGAGTTTGCTACGGCCAGACCAAGGTCATTATGACAATGCACACTCAAAATCGCTTTATCAATGTTAGGAACATTATTAATCAGATAACGGATCTGTTCACCATGCTCACTGGGCAATGCATAGCCGGTAGTGTCTGGAAAGTTAACGGTCGTAGCGCCAGCCTCAATGACGGCCTTGAATACCTGGCAGACAAAATCAATATCACTTCTTGTTGCATCTTCAGCTGAAAATTCAACATTGGATGTATACTTAGCCGCATGCTTCACTGAAGCAACTGCCAGCTCGAGCACCTGCTGACGATTCATTTTCAGCTTGTGCTTCATATGAATATCCGAGGTAGCCAGGAAAGTATGAATTCTTGGGTTTTCCCCTTTCTTCAAAGCTTCCCAGGCGCGATCAATATCTTGTATGCCACAACGTGCCAAACCTGCAACCTGTACACCCTTTATGTTATCAGCAATATTTTTCACACATTCAAAATCGCCAACAGATGCAATGGGAAAACCAGCCTCTATCACGTCAACATTTAAGAGTACGAGCTGCTGGGCCAGACGAAATTTTTCTTGCATATTCATACTGGCGCCGGGAGATTGCTCGCCGTCACGTAATGTTGTGTCAAATATATAAATTTTGTCAGACATAAGTATTACCTCTGCTAGCAGGGTGTCAGTAAAAGTATACTATTAGTACCCTACTGACGAATTTCTCAACGCCTACTTTCTCTATAACAAAACAAGAAATGCCAGGATATACATCCTGGCCATTTCCATGATTCAAACCTGCTTATATTTGTGAATCTTATGGTTTAAATGATATTTTTCTGCTTTTTAGTAACTTTATCAGTCTTGTGTAAAATCCTGTAAGCCGTGCTGAACGGGCCGGACAAGGCATAGACTAAACCTATAACAAAAAGTGTTATAGGAGGTTCTGCAGCTATAAGTATCATCAGCAGGACCATAGCAACCGTTACCTGAAAGGTCTTTTTTCTACTGGCTGCCGGATGCTTGAAGCTCATGTAACTGAAATTGCTGACCATAAGATAGGAAAGTAGATAAACCAGAATCAATATGGAAACATGCTTTACCGTATCAGTTGCTCCAAGATATCTGGAAAAAAGGACTGTCGTAGCAATCATACCGGCTGCGGCAGGACATGGGAGCCCAACAAAATCCAGTGGTGACTTTTCCAAAGTAAGAGAATTGAAACGTGCCAAACGCAGTGCAGTGGTTGCCACATAAAGAAAAGCAGCAAGCCAACCATACCGCCCATACGGTTCCAGGGCCCAAAGATATGCAAGCAATGCTGGTGCAACCCCGAAAGACACAAGATCACTTAAAGAATCATACTCCATACCAAAGGTATTGGTGGTATTCGTCAGCCGCGCAACTTTGCCATCAAGCCCGTCAAAAATGCCTGCCACAATTATTGCAACGGCAGCATTGAAAAAATTACCGTTTATGGCTGAAATAATAGCATAAAATCCACTCAAAAGGCTCGCAGTGGTTAATAAACACGGCAGCGGATGGATCATGCGTTCTCCATGACCACCATGATCTGTGCTATTATTTTTGATTACATTATTCATTTATTTTGACCGTGTTCAATTCCTAAAAGATACTGACAAATAAAATTAATTAAATATTATATCATATTTAAGATATAAAAAACGCAAAAATAATTACGTCAGGTAGCCTATAACTGTCTCTCCTGCCTTCACTCTCTGACCGGTACTTACTTCAATCTGCATATTTTGAGGTAAATAGAGATCAACTCTGGAGCCAAAGCGAATCATCCCAAATCGTTTTCCGCGCTCAATCGTATCACCCTTCTCTACCCAACAAACAATCCTGCGTGCTATCAGTCCGGCAATTTGAACAACTGCATAGCGGAAGTCTTTCTCTGTGGTTAGAATCACCCCACAGTGTTCGTTAGCGAGACCTCCCTGGTCAGTATTTGCAGCATAGAAACTTCCCGGTGCATATTGTATTTTTTCAATTTTTCCAGCAAATGGGATTCGATTGACATGTACATCAAAAACAGACATAAAAATGCTGATCTTATAAACATGATCGTTAACAAACCTGTCATCAAAAATCTTTTCTATCAAAATAATCTTACCATCAGCAGGTGCCACAACGACATCTTCATCATTCGGAGAGATACGTTCCGGATCCCTAAAAAAGTAAACGACAAACCCTGTCAGAAAAAGAGTTATCAATGCAATTATATCATACCCGATTAATGCAAATATAATGGTTGCAAAAGCAATAAAAGCTATAAATGGATAACCTTCCCTGGCAACGGGTATTTGAGCAACTTTCATAATTTTCAGATATTCTCTTTGGGGAAATAATTAGTCAGAGGCTTCCAGAACAAAACAGTCATTACTTATTAAGAATAGACAAGACAGGCAACTCCATCCCAAACTTCTCCTAAAAAGGAAAAGCCAGAGAGGTAAACTGTCTTTAAATGACGGTGATTCAACTCTGGCCACTTAAACCGTTTCCTCTGTTTTTTTGATGTCTGGTTATGATTTCTTAGCTCGTGCCATGGCAATAGTTCCAGTACGAACTATTTCCTGGATACCGATGGGCTTGAGTATATCTATCACCGCCTTGATTTTACTCCGGGGGCCGGTAATCTCCACAGCATAACTTTTGGGGCTGACATCTACAACCTTGCCCCGAAAAATATCAATTATCCGCAATACTTCTGCACGGGTATGAGATTCCGCCTTTACGCGGATAAGCGCCATTTCCCGCTCAACAAATTCTGAATCACCGACATCAACAACCTTGATAACATCAATCAGTTTATGTAATTGCTTCGTTATCTGCTCGATAATCTCATCTGGTCCGCGAGTGACCAGTGTCAGGCAAGAAACTCCTACGTCAAGAGTCTCTGCCACACTGAGACTTTCTATATTAAATCCGCGCCCGCTGAATAGACCTGTAACTCTAGACAGGACACCAGGTTTATTTTGCAATAAAACAGAAATGGTATGTTTCATTTCGATTTCCTTTTTAAATTTATCCAATCATATTGGGGGATTGATCTGTAAAAAATTACGACAAGAGCATTTCGGTTGTAGCCTTTCCGGCAGGCACCATCGGGTAGACTCCTTCTTCCCTGGCAATAACAAAGTCCATAATAACTGTATTATCAGTTGCCAGAGCTTCCTTGATGACAGGCTCAACCTCGCTAACCTTGGTAGCCCGTAAACCGACAGCACCATATGCCTCCGCCAATTTCACAAAATCAGGACCAACTGAAAGGTCAGTGCCAGCGTAACGCTTATCATAAAAAAGCTCCTGCCACTGCCGAACCATCCCCAGATAACCATTATTCAAAATTGCTATCTTCACCGGGCATTTATACTGTCTCGAAGTTGCCAATTCCTGAATATTCATCTGAATGGAACCATCACCGGCAATATCAATAACAGTTTTGTCAGGTGCAGCCATCTGGGCCCCTATTGCAGCGGGGAAACCATATCCCATGACACCAAGGCCTCCTGACGTGAGAAAATGCCGGGGGTTGTTAAAATGATAAAATTGAGCCGCCCACATCTGGTTTTGACCAACCTCGGTGGAGATAATTGCTTCGCCGTTGGTCATCTCATGGAGTTTTTGAACCACAAATTGCGGCTTAATTATATCTCCCTCTTCGACATATCCCAAAGGATGCTTGCGCTTCCAGTCGTTGATTTCATCTAACCAGGGTCCAAGTTTTTCTTCCTGTTCCTTTCCATTAAAATCTTTCTGGACATCAAGCCATCTGTTCATGGCAGTTAAAGCATATTTGCAATCCGCCACTATGGGTATGTCAACTTTAACATTCTTACTGATCGAAGTTGGATCGATGTCAATGTGAATAATCTTTGCATGGGGAGCAAAATCAGCAATCTTACCAGTTACACGATCATCAAATCTTGATCCAACAGCAATAAGGAGATCACATTTCGATACAGCCATATTGGCAAAATACGTACCATGCATACCAAGCATACCCATTGACAGTTTATGGGTGCCGGGAAAGCCTCCAAGTCCCATAAGAGTCATTGTCGTAGGTATATTCAGCTTGGTGGCAAGCTCAGTCAATTCTTCATTGCTGTCTGATGCGATAACTCCTCCACCAATATAAAGTACTGGCCTTTTCGCCTTCAGTATCTCTTTACAGGCTTTTGCTATCTGGCCCGGATGGGGCTCATAGGTTGGCCTGTAAGTCTGCATTTTAACAGGCGTCGGCTCGGGAAAGTTAACCTTGGAAATTACCACATCCTTAGGCAGGTCGATAAGAACTGGTCCAGGCCTACCTGTCCTGGCAATATAAAAAGCCTCCCGGATAATCGACACAAGTTCATTGGGGTCCTTTACCAAATAATTATGCTTGGTACATGGCCTGGTGATACCAACAATATCAACCTCCTGAAAGGCATCGTTTCCAATAAGGCCCGTTGGCACCTGTCCTGTAAAAACCACCATGGGAATGGAGTCACAATAAGCCGAGGCTATACCTGTTACGGTATTTGTTGCACCAGGGCCTGAGGTAACCAAAGCTACCCCGACTTCACCCTTCACTCGACCATATGCATCTGCCGCGTGGACAGCGGCCTGTTCATGTCTTACAAGAACATTAGTAACGCTGGATTTTTCAAGCTCATCAAATAAATCGATTATCACTCCACCGGGAAATCCAAAAATAACTTCAACTCCCTGCTCTTCGAGACATTTAACAATCGCTTCTGCGCCTGTCATTTTCATAAAAACTTCCTTCGATTCCTGATTTACTTTATATATGCCCTTAAATTAAAGTATATGGGCACTCTCCAAAGACCCGAAATATTGTACCATTGGGGGTCTATTCACCAATTCGATAAAATGGAAAAATTCCAGAAAAGGACTGAATATATAGTACCATCACCGCACTTGTCAAGCCAATGTTTAAGCGAAATGATTGCCAAAAGGCTCTTACTGAAGGGTGACTATACTGTGATAAAAGTTTTGATCACTTAAATTTTAAATATCCAGAATGCTAATATGATATTGGCAGGGAAGGATCTATAGTATCTGGAAACATTTTTGCCTTGCGTCCTTTTTTCAAAAAAAACTCAATGGCTGCCATCCCCTCTGCTCCCAAGTCTTCCGAAAAAGTATTCACATAAAGCCCTATATGATCATTGATTACAGAGTCTTCCAGTTCCTGGGCATGTTCTTTAATATAGGGTCTGCAAAGTTCATGGTTTCTTTGGGACCAGGCGATACTTGATTTTATCGCCTTATCAATTTTTTCAATGAGTGCTCTGCCGAGGGAACGCTTCACAGCAATTCCTCCCAGTGGTATTGGATATCCCGATATATCCTCCCACCAGGACCCAAGATCTTTCATGAGTACAAGTCCTCTGCTTTCGTAAGTAAACCTGCTTTCATGGATGATGACACCACAGTCGACCTTTCCGGATTCTATTGCATCCATTATTTCATCAAAGCGCATCATAACGATGTTCTTACAGTCGGGCGCATATAATTTCAGCAGCAAGGCTGCTGTAGTATATTTACCAGGCACGGCGACACTCATTTTTGCAAGATTGGCTGGATCAGCGTTTTGACCGGCAATTAACAAAGGCCCACAACCACGTCCAAGGGCTGCACCAGATTTCAGCAAAACATAATCTTCCATGACATGACCAAAAGCATGAAAGGAAAGTTTTGTTATATCAAGACGCCCTTGTAGAGCCCACTCGTTTAAGGTCTCAACATCTTCAAATCTTTCCTGCTGCAGGCTCCAACCGAAGAGAGGGATATGCCCATTAACCAAACCACAAAAAATATACGTATCATTAGGGCAGGGAGAAAATCCTATGGACAGTGATTTCATAGATTTATCAGCTTTTTAGTGTAATAATCAGGCTAAAACCTTCGTAATATTATCCAGTGCCTGTCCATAAATGGACTTTTCATCGTATCTCTGCGTCATGCTCAAAAAATAATGCTCGGAGGTAAGCACCCTTTCAGGGCATAAACTCCGACTTCGAAAATACTCATTTCTGGACAGACACTAACTAGTAAATAGCCTAATGGTCCAATTGATTCAAAAGAATTTCAGCAACACTGCAGATTTTATCAATGGCATCTTCAAGCATCCAGACTTCTGTGTTACGGTCTTCCACCATATTACTGATACAACGCAATTCAACACAAGGGACATTAAAAGTATTGCATACCATGGCTACAGCTGCTCCCTCCATGTTTTCACAACCGGCAGCAAATTTTTCCCGCAGATAATCTCCGCGTTTTTTTGTGCCACTGCAGCAGTTGACAGTTACAAAATTTACTGCCTTAAATTCGATATCATGTACATGTAAAATGTTCTTACTGTTGGCTACCAGTTCATTATTGAATAATAAGGGAATACTCAACGGTGAAACTCCAGGCTCAAAACCAAGGATTTCATCATCCATGCAGATACCAAAATCACCGAATATATCTTGCCGGGCCAGACATATGTCGAGCAGATTTAAACCACTGCCAACATATGCACCTCCAACTCCAATATTTATTACACCATGGAGGCTCGAACCATAGAGAGCCAAATAATGACTGAGACTTGCGGCAGATATAGCTGGCCCCATCCCGGTAACCAGAACTTCCAGTTGTCCGGAATCAGAAATAAATTGTTTTAATGGTTGTATTTCATTATCAGTGGCAACGACAATAAGTAGCATGTACACCTCAAGTTCATAATTGAAAAGATAGCACGTCTTTGAAAGTTAGGGTATTTTCGTCATGACAGCAACCAATTTTCTATTACATCAACACTGATGGCGTCGCTAAAAATTCGATCTACTGCGTCGCAGCGCATTTTTTGTTCGCTCGGCATACCGTATGTATGGCCTCGCTCGCAAAAAAACACTGCTCCTTGTATATTAAATTTTTCGCAGTCTACGCTTAGCTGCTTAGCCATCTCATGTTTTTTTGCGACTTAATCATCAACACTGGCTAATAAAACATGGATCCAGAATTTGACTTTGAATCATACAAGTATGACCTCCCAGCTGACCAAATTGCCCAGTCTCCTGTAAAAATACGAGACAAATCTCGACTTTTTGTGATGGATTGCAAAAACGACAGTATGCAGGATATGAATTTTACAGACATTCTGAATTTTTTTCAGGCTGGAGACCTTCTCGTAGTTAACGATACTAAAGTATTTCCGGCTCGACTTGAAGGAAGGAAGGACACTGGTGGAAAAATTGAATTATTTCTTTTGGAATACCCTGATTTTAAAAATGTCAGCAAAATTGAAACAACCACTGACCAGTCAGTTACCCCAAAAGATTATTGCCTTACCGTAACTGGCCTGCTGAAAAGCTCCAAAAGACCAAAGGTGGGATCACAATTCATTTTCAGCCCAAAAGTTGAGGGAACACTCTTACAATTTCTTGCTGATGGAAAAGCTAGTGTCAAACTCTGTTTTGATGTTGCCAATGATGAAACTCCTGAAGAGAGTTTAATGCAATGCGGCAGAGTCCCCCTGCCCCCATACATTCAGAGAAACGAAGAGGACCACCCAAATGACCGTGATCGTTACCAAACTCTTTTTGCCAGAAAATCAGGCGCAATTGCCGCACCAACCGCAGGCTTGCATTTCTCGGAAGAGCTGCTTCATGAATTAAAAGAACGCAATATCCAGATTGCACCTATCACCCTTCATGTGGGCTACGGAACTTTCGCACCCGTGCGGGTCGAAGACATACGCCAACATAAAATACACGAAGAGTATATAGAGGTTAGTATAGAAACAGCAGAATTAATTAGCAAAACACGAAAGGCCGGGAAAAGAATCTGGACTGTTGGAACAACGACAGCCAGAACATTGGAATTCGCAGCGAATAAGGATGGGCAGGTAGAAGCAAAACAGGGTTGGTGCGGACTCTATATTTATCCCGGATATAAATTTAAAGTGGTTAACGCCTTAATTACCAATTTTCACTTGCCGGGCTCTTCACTTCTTTTTCTGGTTGCGGCACTCGCCGGCAGATTAAATATTCTTCGTGCCTACCAGAAGGCAATACAGCTTGGATACCGTTTCTACAGCTATGGTGATGCCATGCTGATCATTACCTGATTCCATCAGTCCCCGAATTAATGTCTTTTACCGGGATAATTCACAGGCAGTTGCGGAAGTGCCTGCTTTGGTTTTAGGGATTGCGGAAGAATCAGAAGCACTGCTTTTAGTGGTTTCACCCTTTGTTGGGGTGTTCTTTGCTGATTTATCGGTTGATTTATCCGTTGTTTTAACAGCTGGTTTATCTGTTGATTTGCATGGAGCGGCCGAACCTGAGCCATTGGAAGAGTTATTGCTATAGCCATCAGAATACCACCCTCCCCCCTTTAACTGAAAAGAACTCATGGACACAAGTTTCTTTACCGGCCCTGAACAATTGGGACAGCTTGTCAATGGTTCTTCGGTCATACGTTGGATAACTTCAAAAACATTACAACAGGATGGGCATTCATATTCATAGATTGGCATTATATCAAATACTCCGGTTCTTATATTCCCCGACCTTAAAGGGAACGCGTTATAAATGTGAAAAAACTTCTCAATATTGCTCTTCCAGGTCATTTTGGAATTGAGATAGTAATTTCGATTCTCACCATTGTCAACGCCACAGAAGTATGTTTTCAATGTGAATTAGGTTGCAGTTGCCCCTTGTCATCCATTAATCGACTTAGATATATCTTTAGCTTCTTAAAACTTTCAACAATATCA
>JAAXQI010000091.1 GCA_012974315.1 Desulfobacterales bacterium
GCTGTAGAGCAGCGGGGGTATTAAAACCATAATCTGAGCTTTATTCGCAGCAAGCTGCGGGGAATTGACCCGAGGTCAGATTAAATTAAGAAGTTAATAATTGTTTTTATGTTCATTTGTCATCTCAAACAGCCTCATGATAAAATTACTTCCCCCTGTCATCTCGAACGGCCTCAGGCCGGAGAGATCTTTTCCTGGGATCAAGCACGGCTTTTAAGATTTCTCACATTCGTTCGAAATGACAACAGAACTAAGTCCTTCAACCTTTAGCCTAAACCCCTTTAACCTTTTTCCTCACCCTTTAATCACACCAAGTGGGCGCAGTCTTGCTATCTTAGTGGCTAATCCTGCCTCATGGACAACCCGGACCACGTCCTCAACATCTTTATATGCCTGGGGGATTTCTTCAACCAGAGTTGCACGACCGGCTCCTTTCACTGTTACACCCATCTCTGCAAGGTCGGCAATTACATTATGTCCCTTGGCAATTTTTTTTGCAGCATGTCTGCTCATTAATCTGCCGGCACCGTGACAGGTGGAACCGAAGGTTTCCTTCAATGCTTTTTCTGTGCCAACAAGAACGTATGAGTAACGGCCCATATCGCCTGGAATAAGTACTGGTTGACCTGTTTCCTTGTATGCTTCAGGCACCTTGGGATGATGAGCCGGGAAAGCCCTGGTTGCTCCTTTGCGATGGACAACCACCTCTTTTTGTTTGCCATCAACTTCATGGGTTTCAAATTTTGCAATGTTGTGACATACATCGTAAACCAATTCAAGTCCTAATTTTTTTGCACCACGTCCAAATACGTGTTCAAAAGTTCGTCTGACTTCTTCTGTAATAACCTGTCTGTTGGCAAAAGCAAAATTCGCTGCTGCAGCCATTGCTGCCAGATACTTTTTCCCTTCAGGAGAATGGATAGGGGCACAGCATAACTCTCTGTCCGGCAAATCAAATCCATATTTTTGCGAAGCATTCTGGAGGAGACGGATATAATCACCGCATACCTGGTGTCCAAGGCCCCTTGATCCGGTATGGATGATTATGGTGACCTGATTTTTGAAAAGTCCAATGCCTGCAGCAAGTTTATTGTCAAATATCTTGTCAACAAAGCCGACTTCAACAAAATGATTTCCAGAACCCAGGGTGCCAAGCTGAGCCTGGCCTCGATCCAGGGCTCTATCAGAAACAGCTTCCGGATCAGCCCATCCGAGGCAACCTCCTTCCTCGATATGATTCAGGTCATACTTTGAGCCAAAACCATTTTTCACAGCCCATGATGCGCCTGATTCAAGGACATTTTTCAGTTCCTGTTTGTTTAGCTTGAGATGACGCTGTTTGGATCCGACTCCAGAAGGGATATTTATGAACAGGCTTTCAACGATGGTATCAATCCGGGGTACGACCTCTTCCTTCTTGAGAGAAGTGCGTAAGAGACGCACACCACAGTTTATATCATATCCAACCCCACCCGGCGAAACTACGCCCTGGTCAGGATCAAAAGCGGCAACTCCACCTATGGGAAATCCATAGCCCTGGTGCATATCAGGCATTGCGAGACTTCGCCCAACTATTCCGGGAAGACAGGCTACATTGGCAACCTGTGTAATACTTTTGTCATTTTTAATATGTTCCAGCAGCTTCTCGTTCAGGAAGAGCAAACCATCAGTACGCATTCTACCTTGTTTCGGTAAGAGCCAGCGATACTGGTCAATCTGTTTGAGATCATTGATGGTCAAGTCATTCATTATTATATCCGCAGAAGCATGCTAAATATCGAGAAATACCTGTGCCAGCCATTTCTGGCCTTTTTTGTTTATAGAGAGTTGATGATAGGTGACAGCCTTTACTCCAAGCAATTCCTGGTCTCTGTCATCATTAAACTTTTGCAGCCATGCCTGTGCACAGATTTTAGTGTCAGTAACAGTTGTAACTTTTAACTGAGAACAGACAAGCCTTTTTGCATCATACAGATAAAGGAATTCTTCAAGGAAGTTGACCAGAAGTTCTTTCATATCACCGCCAGACACTTCAATAATTTCCGGCTTATTTGTTTTGTGATCCCCAATCCTCCACATCATGTGAAAGAAAGCAAGGGCAGCGGCTTCAAAAACCTGTTCCCTGGTAACTCCATGAACCTCAAAGCCGGCATCGGCAGTATGCTCAAGAATACGGTAGCGTTGCGGTGCCATATTTTCATCTCATTAGTGCTTTAAAATCACGCATGGTAAAAAATGAAGCGAAAGGAATGATCAAACGTATTATTAGTTGATAAAATTATGCGTTACCAACAACATCACCATACGTTGATATGTCAATACCGAATTTCTGGGCAGCCACTTTCCATTTCATGGAATCCGGCGTACTAAAGATGATATCATCCTCGGCAGGGAGGACGAGCCAGCCATTATCCGTTAATTCATGTTCAAGCTGCCCGGGACCCCAGCCGGCATATCCAAGAAGAAAGAGATAATTGCTTGGTCCATTATGAAGGGCAATGTCCTGGAGTATATGCGGATTGCTCGACAGGCAAACTGTCGTGCTCACCTGCAGCTGGTTTTCTACATGGTAGTCAGCAGTATACAAAATAAATCCTGCTTCCATTTCAACCGGGCCTCCTATATAAACAGGCGGTAGTTCAAAATCAGGAATCGGAATGTTGGCGCCAGCTAAGATCTCATTAAGTGTGACATCAGGAAGCGGATTGTTTACAACGAGCCCAATTGCACCTTCTTCCGTATGGCCGCACATGTAGATAAGCTTTTCCCGGAAGCGAGGGTCTGGCATCTTGGAGGTGGATATCAGAAAACTGCCTTGCAAACTTTCCATAAGTATATTCTCTCTTTTTGCAGGGTGTTCAATTATCTTTAATACAGTGAATTAAACAACATCTTTTCTTATTAAGGTTTTATTTCAAGGCAGAAAACCTGGTCCTCAGGGCCAGGTCAGAGTCAGTTGGCTTTGCCGAAATTGTGAACAAGGATAGAATGGTTGGCACAAAGGCAC
>JAAXQI010000084.1 GCA_012974315.1 Desulfobacterales bacterium
TACATATGGAGAAAAAAGGTATGGGCAAATCACTCGTTGAAATGGCTGCCGATATTATTCAGTCACAGTGCAATTCAACAAACATGACGGCTGAAGAGATTACACTTTCCCTGCAAAATACATTTAATACATTGCTCATGCTTCAGACTGCAGAGGTTCAAGCAACTCACGAAGGAATTTCCGGGGCAGGAACAAAAGTAAAGACAAGCATTGCTTTATCTCCTGAAAAATCCCTGCAAAAGAATAAAGTGATTTGCATGGAATGTGGCGAGGAATTCAAGATGTTATCCCCCAAACATCTTAAGTCCCATGGTCTGACCAGCAGAGAGTATCGTGTCAAACATGGATTCTCTCTCCGCCAGCCTCTCTGCGCCAAATCCTTGTCTGATAAACGGAAAAAAGCTGGCAAGGCGAGAGGCCTTCCTGACAATTTACGAAAAGCAATAGCTCAAAGAAAAAAACGTACTTCAAAGACGAGCACAAAGAAAAAATAACTCCAGCGGGATTTATCTTTTACCATCTTCCGGCACCAGCATGTCACTCCAGAAGTTGCTCTTTTGTTATTATCAAAGAAGACAATTTTGCAAACAATTAATATTACAGTTATCTGGACAGATTCCCTGTAAAGTTGTATTTACCCATTTTCAGTCTTGCAAACAGTACGCTTTTACCTGAATACAGTTTTTACAATATGTCAGTATTGTAGAGAATGTATTTTAGTTATTAATTAATATTCAGACCCAAAAACAAAATCATTTCATTACGATCATGATTGGAATTTTCGATTCAGGAGTCGGGGGCATGACTGTTGCCCGTGCAGTGGAGACCTTGCTTCCTGATCTACAGATCATATATTATGGAGACCTGGCAAGGACGCCTTACGGAAACAAGAGTCCTGAAACTATTATTGAGTACGCAATCAATAATACCGAGTTTCTCCTTGATCATGGTGCACAAGCGATAATCATCGCCTGTAATTCAGCATCAAGTGTTGCCTCAGAGATCCTCAGACAAAAGTTTGATATCCCAATTTTCGAGGTTATCACACCGGCAGTTGAGCAAGCGGTAGCAGCCACCAGTTCAGGGAACATAGGCGTTATTGGCACCCGTGCCACTATCCGCAGTGAAATTTATGACAAAAAAATAAAGCAAAAAGCTCCCGAACTCAGAGTTTTTTCCATAGCCTGCCCTTTACTGGTGCCGCTAGTTGAAGAAGGCTGGATAGATACCCGTGAAACTAAAATGATACTCAGGAAATACCTGGCCCCCCTGAAACAAAAACAGATTGATACACTTGTCCTCGGCTGCACACATTATCCCCTGCTGAAAGATCTTATTCAACATCGTGTGGGAAAAAAAAGGATCAGACTGATTGACTCCTCCATAGAGGTTGCATTAACATTACAGACATACCTGAATGAAAACCCTGATTTTTGCAAAACCCTTCAGTATGGTGGTGCAAACACGTATTTTGTTTCTGATATCACGAAAGCTGCAATCATTACTGCAGAAAAAATATTTGGCCGTCATATTGATTTGATAAAGGTTTAACAGACAATGACTTATTCTTCTTTTTACCCCTGCCTGCATTCTGCTATCATGCAGAAACCTCTCTGCCGAATCTTCATCTTGCTCCTGATCCCAGGCTTATTTCTTTTACCAGTACAGGTCGCGGCTCAACCAATGGATTCCATTGAGATTGCCCAAAAACTGCAAAGTACATATGAAAAAGCCACTAATCTGGTTGCTGATTTTACTCAAACAACATCAATGCAATTCAGCGAGCGCGTCCGACAAGGTTCAGGCTCCATGATATTTCTCAAACCAGGTCATATGCGTTGGGATTATACTGCACCTGATCATCAGGTTCTCGTAAGTGATGGTGAATCCATCACCATGTATTTTGAAAAAAATAATCAAATGATAATCAGTGATGCAAAAGACTACCTGCAGTCAGATGTCACTTACTCTCTTTTTACCGGCACAGGAAACATACTTAAAGATTTTGATATTTCTGAACCGGATTTTGAAAATGACGAGGAGGATTTCTATCTTATCAAGCTCATCCCCAAATCAACACATCCCCATGTCTCTTATCTACATGCCTGGGTCACTGATGGAACCTTTCTGCTGAAACATCTACGGATTGTTGACCATTTTGATACTGTTACTGATCTCTTTTTTGAAAGTGTTCAAATTGATTCTAACTCATACGGAGGCCTGGAAATCACGAAAGATCTTTTTTCTTTCTCACCTCCGGCCAACACTGAAATCATTAAACAGTATTAACTGTTATTCCTGAGAGTTGATTTTGAACTCAAAAAAAGCACCTGCCCCCAGAAATTCTCCTACGAGAATCAATTTAATATCCATGCCATGGGCCCTGTTTAACAGGCCATCCATACAGCTTGGAACATTAAAATCATATCTTGCAACCAGAACCAATTGGCTTACGGTTGACACGACACATCCCTATCTCGAGGTTGCCTCAATTCTGGGAACGGAATTATATCATTGGATTAGCCAGAATCCATGGGTCAGTGAATCATTATATGCTCCTCATATCTTTCCTGAAATGAAGAAATCTGCTGAAGCACTGGCAACGGATTATGCTTCAAAATCCGGCGCAGAAATTAATACATTATTTAATTTTAATCAGATACATGAAAAATTAGAGGTTCAGCTCAGAAATTGGATCAGCAGTTACGACTGGTCACAGTATAAAATTGTAGGTTTTTCTGTCTGTTTCAACCAGCTTCTTGCCTCACTTGCTGCAGCCAGATTAATTAAGAAAAAATTTCCTCATGTATCAATTGTTTTTGGCGGCTCTTCGTGTGTTGCTGCTGCCGGCAAATCTATCCTCGAAACATTCGACTTCGTAGATTTTGTTATCCAGGGAGAAGGGGAAAAAGATCTTTTGGAACTTTGTGAGTACATTTCCGGGCGGTGCGACAATTTTCCTCAAAATATTCTTTCTGCAAAACCATCCCAGCATGATTCCAATTTAAATGAGCCTGCTGTCAGCTCCCAATTGCCTTCGCTGGAGGCACTAACTGTTCCTGATTATGATGATTATTTTTCAGACCAGAAAAAATGGTTCCCTGAAAACCCGTTTATTCCGGTTCTTCCTGTAGAGTTTTCCCGGGGTTGCTGGTGGAACAAATGCGCCTTTTGCAATCTTAATCTGCAGTGGTGCGGATATCGTAATAAAAAAGCTTCACAAATGATCGAAGAAGTTACAACCCTATCCGCAAAGTATGGTTGTCTTGATTTCACATTCACAGACAATATGATTCCCCCGCAGGAATCTTTGCATTTCTTCAGGCGCACAAGTGAACTTCATGTTGATTTCAGTTTTTTTGCCGAAATCCGATCCATAGGTGAAAAAAAATCTATTGCAGACATTTTTTCTCTCTACCGAAGCGGAGGGCTTTCGACAATACAGGTGGGCATTGAATCACTCAGCAATACCCTGCTGAAAAAAATGCATAAAGGAGTCAGTGTCATTGAAAATATTGCTACCATGCGGGCTGCCCATGAACACTCACTTAAACTGGAAGGGAATCTGATTATTCAATTTCCAGGCTCCACACAATCTGAAGTTGATGAAACACTTGAGAACCTTGATTACGTTTTTCCATATAGCCCGTTAACCAATGCAGCCTTTTTCCTGGGACATGATAGTCCTGTCTATATCAGCCCTGAAAAATTTGGCATAAAGGCTATACTTAACCACGCAAACAATATAAAACTCTTCCCCAAAGAGGTTCTGGAAAAGTTAAACCTCATTGTCCGTGATTACAGGGGAGACCGGACATACCAGAAAAAAATATGGCAGCCTGTTCTTGCCAAAATAAAAAAATGGCATGAATATCACGAAAAGAGAAAAATAAGCGCACAGCACAAGCCTCTTTTGTGCTATAGGGATGGAGGCGACTTCCTGCTGGTACGACAGGAATTAATTGACACCACAATTTTAAACCATAGATTTAAAGGCGCATCCCGGCAAATCTACTTATTCTGTACCCAGATAAGAACGGACACAGAATTATTTGATAAATTCCCGACAATCTCCCAGCATAAAATTCTTGTTTTTCTCTCTGAACTCGAGAAAAAGAGACTTGTTTTTTCAGATAAAAACAGATACCTGGCACTAGCAATACACAGCACTTTTTGAATGGTAACTATCTCTTAGAGATAATATAATAAATATCCACATCAAAACTTTAATTCCTGATCCTAAACTGAATACATATTAAGGTGATCTTATGTCAGACAATTCTTCAAATCATGAAACTTTTGCAGATTTATTCAAAGATGATGGTCCTCCCAAAAAACAGCTCACACCCGGACAAAAGATTAATGCAGTTGTGGTAGATGTTGCCCAGGATTCCATTTTTCTTGATGTTGGCGAGAAAAGCGAAGGCTTCGTTGACCGGAAAGAGTTTGAAGATGAAACCGGTAACCTGACCGTTAAGACAGGAGACACCATCGAAGTATACTTCCTGTCTGCCGCCCGAAATGAGATGCTTTTTACAACCAGGATCGGCGGTGGTTCAACATCACGCGCTCACCTTGAAGAAGCCTATAATAACCGCATTCCCCTGGAAGGTTTTGTCGAAAAAGAGATTAAAGGCGGATTTGAAGTCACAATTGCCGGAAATGTCAGGACATTCTGCCCCTTTTCGCAGATGGATATTAGACGTATTGCAGATTCTGAAGATTATGTTGGCCAGCATATGCTTTTTAAAATTACAGAGTACGGGGAAAATGGCCGCAATATAATTCTTTCCCATCGGGTTATTTTAGAAGAGGAGAGAGAAGAAAAACGTGAGCTCCTCAAGGAAACCCTTAAAGAAGGTATGACTGTGAAGGGGACGATCACCTCAATACAAAAATTTGGCGCCTTTGTGGATATTGACGGCATAGAGGGGCTAATCCCTATCTCTGAGATCGGCTGGTCGAGGATTGAAGATATCAAGGAGATACTCAATGAAGGACAGGATGTTGAAGTAGTAACCCTGAAGCTCGATTGGGAGAATGAGCGATACGCTTTCAGCCTTAAACAGACCCTTGCCGATCCCTGGGATAGCGTTTCACAGAAACTCCCTGTTGGCTCTTCTCATTCAGGCACTGTAGTTCGGCTGACAAAATTTGGAGCTTTTGTAAATCTTGCTGAAGGTATTGACGGTCTTATCCATATTTCCAAACTCGGTGGCGGCAGGCGGATTAATCATCCTAAAGAAGTTTTGGAAGAAGGCCAGAATGTTGAGGTGAAGATCGAGGATATTAATACGGATGAGAAGCGTTTATCTCTCACCCTGGTTGGTGAAATGACCGAAGAGGAATCCGATTCTGCCACTGAAAAAAAAGATATAAAAGAGTTTCAGGCAAAACAGGAGAAGTCTGCTGCCATCACCTCTATGGGTACACTTGGAGAAATTCTCAAGGCAAAAATGAAAGAGAAGGCAAAGAAGTAACTGCCTGACAGGAAGGAAATGAATGATGTTCAACCAAATGGTTTCTGATCTGAAGCTTGGTATTCTTCCTGAAGAGTATCCACTTCGCAAGCGTTTTGAAGCCGCAATTATTAAAAAAATGGGAGTCATAAGGACCCCGTATTCTTTCTGGCCTGCTGATAGAAAGATTAATCCTTCTACCAAGGAACTCCTTTGGGCCTCAGTACTTTTAAATGATCAAGAAAATTACAGAATGATAGAGGCATTTATTTCTACCGAACTTGAAGAAAAATTGAGGGCAAGGGGATTACAGAACAGCGGCAATGACCTTACGCATATGGCAGAACAAACCTTGCAGGATTATATCGCAGAGTTTCTCGGGTTGGCACCATCAGAAACATTCAAAAAAATTCTTCAACAAAAGGTCGCGGCAATCACACAATAACTCCATTATCATCTCAGGTTGCCAGGCTCCACATTCGATGCCCACGTAGAATTCTTATTACTTGTATTTTGCCGTTCTCTGCCGAACTGTTTCAAAAAGAATTATTCCTGCAGCCACAGATGCATTCAAAGAATCCAGTGAACCGTGCATAGGTATGGAAATGTACATGTCACAACATTCAGCTACCAGAGGACGCAATCCCTTTCCTTCACTCCCGATCACCAGACATGCAGGTACAGTCAAGTCTGTCTCATAAACTGGTTGTGATGAATCTTTAGCAGTCCCGAATATCCAGATTCCTTCCTCTTTCAACACTTTGAAACTGCTTACCAGATTGGTTACCCTGCATATGTCAAGATGAAACGCAGCACCTGCCGATACTTTAACTACAGTTCCAGTAATGAAGGCACTTCGATCTTTAGGAAGAATAAGTCCGTTCACACCTGCTGCGACTGCAGAACGAATTATGGCGCCCAGATTATGCGGATCCTGTATTGAATCAAGAGCGAGCAAAAGCGGAGGCTTGTCACTTTTTTTCAACTTGGCCAGTAGTTCTTCCAGGGCAAGTATCGGCAGGACAATCCTGGCCGAAACCCCTTGGGATTGTTCCCGCTCTAAAGAGCCGGAATATTTCCTGTACGTTCCTTCTGATGCTGGTTGGCCGAGGGTCACTGGAACGCGATTTTGCTTCGCCATTTCCAATAACTCTTCCAGGCGCAACCCTTTCTTGTCCTTCTCAACAAAAATTTCCTTAACACAATGAGGATTTGCCTTGAGAGCTTCCAAAACAGAGTGAATCCCTCCAACAAATAAATCTTTGGGGGGAGCAGTACGATGCTGGGGCTTTTTTGATTGTATGTTTTTTTTCCGGGATCTTTGGGGAGGAGATTGGGACATGGGATTCCTAAATATCAAGATTGAGTGGTTCTCCGGATATACCTCGCCTTTTTCTACTTCTTTCAGCAATAATAATTGATTTCAACTCATCAATTGCCTGGTCAACCCGATCATTGACAATGACATAATCATAATATTCCAGGCTTTTCATTTCATCATGAGCATTATTGAGGCGGGTTGCAATTACCGAGTCCGATTCTGTTCCCCGGTTAACCAGTCTTTTCTCAAGCTCATGCAAAGAGGGTGGTGAAATAAAGACAAAAACACCCTTATTATTTAATTTATCCATAAGCTGACGGGCACCCTGCACATCAATATCAAGAATGATATCAATGCCCTGTTCTGTTATCGCCTGAACTGTGTTACTGCAGGTACCATACAGATTGCCATGCACCTCTGCCCATTCAAGAAAAAGTCCTTGCTCCTGCATTGTTACAAAGGTGCTCTTATCAACAAAAAAATAATCAACATCCTTCTCCTCTCCTAACCTCGGAGACCGGGTGGTATGGGAGACAGAGAACACAATGTTCTTTAATTCAGCGATGACTCTCTTGAGTATGGTTGTCTTGCCGGTACCTGATGGAGCGGAGATTATAAACAAATTGCCGTTTTTCATAATGACTACAACTCTTCCACAGGTGTACTTTGCTGGACAGATGTTGGTACAAATCGCTGCGTTATGGTTTCAGGCTGAACAGAAGAAAGAACAACATGATTGCTGTCTAATATGATGATAGAACGGGTTCTTCTTCCTTCCGTCACATCCAGGAGCCGATAATTTCGCTTTGCCTCATCCTTTAATTTCTTCATGGGTGAAGAATGAGGATTAACCACAGCTAATATCCTGCTGGCTACAATCGAATTACCAAACCCAACATTAATCATTCTTCCATCCATACTCTTACTCCTACTCTAAATTCTGTACCTGTTCCCGAATTTTCTCAAGATCGTTTTTCATGCCTACTATTAAATGAGCTGTTTCCGCATGATTGATTTTTGAGGCAATGGTATTAACTTCCCTCAAAAACTCCTGCAAAAGAAAATCGAGCCTTCTGCCAACTGGTTCATCAAGATTGAGAAAACCTTGAAACTGTTCCACATGACTGCGAAGCCTGACTATCTCTTCATTCACATCCGACTTGTCGACAAGGATAGCTACTTCCTGGGCTAATCGTACCGGGTCAATATCTATCCCGGACAAAAGTTTGTCAAGACGTTCTTGCAAGACTTTCCCTCTTATTTCAATTATCAAGGGTAATGACTGCTCAATTGCATCTATCTTTTGTTGAAAAATTGATAAGCGCTCCAACAAATCATTTTGTAATAGTTCTCCCTCACGCTGCCGCATTTTCAGACACTCGTTCAAGGCGTCAATAATGGCCGCCCTAAGATCCGGCCAAAGTTCCTCTAATATTTCTGCCCCACCCTCATCATCAAGTGGTGAGACAATATCACGATACGATGCAACCATGGTTAAATCCGGTTCTCCTGAGATTGAAAGCTCCTGGGCTACTTCCCTGAGGCACCTTAAATATTCTTTTGCCAATCCAAGATCCGCCTTTAATTTTGTCGTTTCAAAACCTTCATCATTGAATGTAATAAAAACATCAACACGCCCACGGCTATGAATCGATGAAATTTCTTTTTTTATCTTATCGTCCCATCCAATAAATTTTCGGGGCAACTTAATACTTATATCCAGGTAACGATTATTGACAGAGCGAATTTCCACTGTCCAGGATATCTCTTTACCGCTTGCTGTTCCACCTCCAAATCCGGTCATACTCACAGGTTTTCCCATGATAACTCCTTCCCGTATGAATAGGTTGATGCGCTATGATATACAGCCACTCAACCCATGTTAATTATTTTATGTTAAGAATAATGGATTTTACTGTGGCTCATTTTTTTCTAATTGAACAAGTCTTTCTGCAAAACGTTCTGCAGAAAAAACAAGTGATTCCAAATCAAGGAAATCAAGAACATTATGGTCAAATAAAACCTTGGCTTTTGCTTCTATCCCCAACTCAGTGTCTTCCTCCCAGAAAAGAAGATATTGCGGCAGCATGGGTAAAACAGGCACAATCAGAGAGGCATCCGCTGTTGAACCAAGTTCAGGCGGCCCCTCATATCCATCTATTTGTACCCCTAAATCAGTTAATAATTGAGCTGGTTTGCCTGAAAGAAGTTTGGCAATTTTTTTTTCACAATAGGTTGCCAAAGTTCTGATTTTTGAAATGGAGTTGGGCAGACTTTCCAGACCAATCCATGTACCATCGGGTTTTCTGCCACCACATGAATGCACATAATTATAAAGAAGAATCTGGTCCCGAGGATCAACAGCTTTATCGTTGCTCAAAAGTATTTCATACTTTCCCAGCTTAACTTCCTGGCCAAGATAACGCAGAGACAAAACATCATGATCATGCTCATTCCAACTGGCGCCAACTGAACTGGCAATAGAGCCAAAATCAATCTTGCTCACTTTCTCCTGCAGATATTTTACGAGTGCCCAATCCTGCTCCCCAGAAACCTGTTCATCCAAATGGTCAAGATCTTTTTTGCTGCTCAGTGGAGTCACTGCCATGCCTTGCAGATCAATATAGGGACATAGGTTAATATCAGCCCCTGCTCTTGTCACTGCTGCTGCAAAGGCAAGACATGTCGGGTGGCCACACTCACCACAGTTTGTCTTTGGAGTTCTATGGAGTATCTCCATCGGATTCATACTATAAGCACCGTGTAAGTTTTGTTATTTTCAATCGATCCGGGATAAGGAGATTTATTCAATACAACTATACAGTAAATATACTGATGTTCATTAAATATACAAC
>JAAXQI010000089.1 GCA_012974315.1 Desulfobacterales bacterium
GCTTTCGAAGGAAATTAATTGAAAAAATAAAGGAAAATCAACTGTTTATGTGCCACATTGTGGTAGTGGACCATGCATGGTTTTATTAATATAAAGGCCTATCAACTTTTTATTTTTCCAGGGCCTGGGCAATCAGTTCCGCAGGCAATTCTTTCTGGGCCTTTACTCCCAATTGCTTGAGCTCCTCAGTACGCCGGACCAGATTACCTTTTCCCTTTGATAAGCGGTCACGGGCAGTCTTGTATGACTCCTGGGCCTTGCCTATCTTCTGACCGACATCTTCCAGCGCCTCGACAAAACCCACGAACTTACCGTAAAGATCACCAGCCTTCTTGGCAATGATCATGGCATTTTTATTCTGGTCCTCGTAACGCCAGATGTTGTTAATGATGCGTAATGTTGCCAATAAGGTGGATGGGCTGACAAGCATGATATTTTTATTAAAGGCCTCGTTAAACAATCCCTGTTCCGATTCAATAGCGGTCCAGAACGCGCCTTCTATGGGTAGAAACATCAGGACAAAATCAAGGGTAGTGATACCCTCCAGTTCCTCGTACCTTTTCTCGCTCAAGTCTTTTATATGGGTTCTGATCGAAATGAGGTGTTCTTTTAAACGTTTTTCGCGTTTTTCATCAGTATCGGCCGAGCAATATTTTTCATAAGCTGTCAGGGAAACCTTTGAATCAATAACAATATCTTTGCCTTCCGGTAAATGCACAATAACGTCAGGATGGCGGCGCTGCCCCTCGTCGCTGGCATACATGACCTGCACTTCATATTCGCGCCCCTTATGCAGGCCGGATTCCTCCAGGACCCTCTCGAGAATCATCTCACCCCAGGAACCACGGGTCTTGCTTTGCCCCTTGAGTGCATTGGTCAAGTTGATCGCATCTTCACTTATCCGCTCATTCAGTGATTTCAAGTGAATGATTTCGGTTAACAAAGAAACCCTGTCTTTTGACTCCTTGTCGTAAACATCTTCCACTTTTTTCTTGAAGTCGACAAGCTGCTCCCGCATGGGCTTGAGAACACCTTCAATATTTTCTTTGTTTTGCTCTGTAAATTTTTGGCTCTTGTCTTCAAATATCTTATTGGCCACATTCTGGAACTCCAACTTGAGCTGGTCCCTGGCTTCCTGCAGCAGGATAAGTTTTTCTTCACCGTTTTTGCGCTCATCCTCAAGTCTCGTGTCCAACTCGGACATCCTGGTCTGCAGCAGAATGTTTTCCTGCCTTGCCTTATCCAGGTTCTCTTCAAGCACAGGGATCCGGGAACTTTTCTCCTCGGCAACAGCACGCCGTTCAGCCTCAGCAGCCAACTTTTTCCTGGTTTTCCCTGCCCCAAAAAGCAGGGCTACAACTATTCCGGCTAAACCCCCTGCTATTACTGCTAAGATAATCCCTGCATCACTCATGCATTGCTCCTCTCTATCGAGTTTCATTCAGGGTAAGTCCTCGCTTGACACCCTGCCTGAAAACAACTTAAATAGTTTTTCTATGAAATTACAAAAGGAAAAGGTAATTTTAACCGGTTATCGGGCAACAGGCAAAACTTCTATTGGAAAAATCCTGGCTGATCTGCTTGGCTTTGATTTTATCGATACAGACCTGGTCATTGAAAAAAGACAGGGAGAGTCCATAACTGACATGGTTGGCAGAGGCGGCTGGGACATGTTCCGCAGGAAAGAAGAAGATATACTCCTTGAACTGGTTCGACGCAACAATATAGTTATCGCAACCGGCGGAGGATCTGTGATGCATGAAAAAGCCTGGGAAAAGTTGCGCAAAAATGCACTTTCCGTCTGGTTGACCGTTGATATAAAAACAATCTGCCAGCGATTATCAGCTGACAGTAACACTGATGACCAAAGGCCGGCCCTGACGGAAATGGGAACCATGGATGAGATCTCCATGGTGCTAAGTGAGCGCCAGCCACTGTATGAAAAAAGTTCTGACCTCACCATTAATACCGAAGGAAAGACTCCGGAAGAAGTTGCTGAGATTATTGCAGCTGAGTTAAAAAAGGGAAATTGATCATGGCAGGAAATACCTTTGGCAAATTGTTTCGGGTTACAACCTGGGGAGAATCTCATGGAACTGCTGTTGGTGCGGTGATTGACGGCTGTCCTCCAGGCATACCGCTTTCAACCGAAGACATCAAACGTGACATGGAGCGACGGCGCCCCGGCAAGGGCGGCACTACAAGTCCACGCAAGGAACCTGACAAGGTGGAAATACTTTCCGGGATCTTTGAAGGAAAAACCACCGGTACTCCTATTTCACTGGTCATCTATAACAAGGATGCTCAAAGCAATGCTTATAAACACCTGGAAAATATCTTCCGGCCAGGCCATGGCGATATCACTTACCTTAAAAAATATGGCATACGCGATCATCGCGGCGGTGGGCGAGCCTCTGCCCGTGAAACCGCAGCCAGAGTTGCAGCCGGTGCAGTTGCCAGGCAGATTCTGGGCCTGGAAAATATTATTGTCTCAGCATACACAATAGTGCTTGGGGGCATAGAGGCGACCAAACGTGAATTCCCGGAAATTTTAGACAATAGGCTCTATTGCCCGGATAACGAGGCTGCCGCCCACATGGAAGAAAGGATTGCCGAAGTAAGGCGCCAGGGCGATTCACTTGGAGGTATTGTTGAGGTGAGGGCCACAGGAAGCCTGGCTGGACTGGGGGAGCCGGTCTTTGAAAAACTGGACGCGGCTTTGGCCCAGGCACTTATGTCCATCGGCGCAGTCAAGGGAGTGGAGATCGGTGCCGGATTTGCTGCAGCCGGGATGCTCGGTTCGGAAAACAACGATGCTATAACCCCTACAGGTTTCGAAACTAACAACGCCGGAGGTATCCTGGCCGGCATTGCAAACGGTGATGACATTATTGCCAGGGTGGCAGTCAAGCCTATCCCCTCTATTGGCCTGGAGCAAAACACCCTGAACCTGGACCGCGAACCTGTCAAAATCAAAATTGGCGGGCGACATGACATCTCGGCGATTCCACGCATTATACCGGTATGTGAGGCAATGGTTTGTCTGACCCTGGCAGATCACTTCCTGCGCCAGAAAGCTATTGAGAATTGACAAACTACCCACGGAACAATCTATGTTATTGCAGCTTACTAACATTATCCTGAATCTGTCAGCTGTCGGTTATATCCCATTTTCACTATTCAGGAAATCACACAGCAATGACTAAAAAAAGTTCAGCCCAAAACATAAAAAATATATGGATGCTGACACGGGAATATAATTCCATTGCTGGCGCAGGGGGTGTCAAGGATGTCAGCCGCCAGCTTGCCGAAGCCCTGGCCCGGTTAAAAAAATCCGTCACAGTCATATTGCCCTGCTACGGCTTTATGGATCCCAAAAAACTCGGATTCAGCAGGGAGTCTCTCTCTTTTGAAGTGGAGATGAACTACACTGCTGAAGACCGACGTGAACTTGTTACGTTATGGAAACAAAAACTCCAGGGGGTGACAATCTACCTGGTTGATGCAGACCGTTATCGGGAAAAGCGATCCATCTACACATACACTGCAGAGGATAAAGCAAGCAACCCTGATCAAATCCCGGGAAGTAGTCATTTTGACTATTTTGCCATGAATATCCTTCTGCAGAAGGCAGCTTTGGACCTGATGATCATCCTTGACCAAAAGCCTGACATCATCCATTGCCAGGATGGGCATGCGGCAATCCTTCCTGCCATGCTGCGGGAGGGCACTGGTTATCGCCACTACTTTACCGGGACAGGCGCGATTGTAACGATCCACAATGCCGGGCATGGCCACCACCAGGAGGTGGGCGATCTTCCTTTTGCCCATGCCATCTGCGGCTTGCCCTATAACCTGATCCACAACAATCTGCTTAACGGCTCTTTCAACCCTTTTCTGGCCGCCTCCACCTTTGCACTGCTCAATACGGTCAGTGAAAATTATGCCAGGGAACTAAGAGAGACAGATGACGATGTTATGACCGGCTGGCTGGGCCACCGCCTCATGACCAGGGGGATACGCCTTGAAGGTATAACCAACGGCTTTAATTCGGCTGATTTTGACACAACCAAGACAAAAAAACTGGGACTTCCGGCACCCTATAACCCGGCTATGAGAGAGCTGGCAGGGAAAAAAGTCTGCAGGCAGAAATTAATTCAAATGCTTGCAAAGCAGAAAACGAAAGGCATAAAGCGTTACGGAAACCTTGATGATAATCGAGCCCAGCCGCTTTTTACACTCATAGGCCGGTTGATGGCGCAAAAAGGTCTGGATATACTAATAGCAGCCCTTGATGCACTATTGCAGGCAGATAAAGAATTTCAGGTACTTATCCTTGGTAGCGGCACACCGGATTTAGAGCAAAGACTGATCAGGCTGGCACGGAAAAAAGAAAACAAAGGCAGAATGTGCCTGTTAACAGGATACGACTCTCTCCTTGCCAACCACATCTATGCTGCCGGTGATTTTTTTCTCATCCCCTCCCGCTACGAACCTTGCGGCCTGACTGACTATATTGCCCAGCTTGCAGGCAACCTGCCTGTTGTGCACCATGTGGGAGGGCTGATCAAGGTGGAAGACGGGGTTACCGGATTTGCTTTTAAAGACTACTCCTCCGGTGCACTCATGACTGCAATGACAAGAGCAATGAGAACCTTCAGGAATACACCGGAGAAAATTATCGATATGCAGGAGGCTGCTGCCAAACGCATAAATGAGAAATATTCCTGGGACAACATTGTCCATCGTTATCTTGAGTTGTACGCCAAGGCATTGGATATGACTGTTCAAATGAAACAAATGCCATTATCACATAGACAGGCATCGCAGAAACGGCCGGAACCTGACATGTGACAGGCGGCTCTTTTATTGTTCAATCATTTTAAAAAAATAATTATTCGCATCAACATATAAAATGCGAATCAGGAGATTACATTATGACAATTAAAGTTGGCATCAACGGTTTTGGCAGAATAGGCAGATCCATATTCCGGGCCTCTGGCATGGATGAGACATTTGGTGATATTGAAATTGTCGGTATAAATGACCTTACCGACAATAAAACCCTGGCCCATCTGCTTAAGTATGATTCTGTCATGGGCGTATATGATAAACAGGTGGAGGCTGATGAAAGCGGCATTATTGTTGATGGGAGGCATATTGCAGTTTTCAACCACAGGACCCCCTCCGATATTCCATGGTCCGATTTGGGAGTGGAATATGTGATTGAATCCACTGGACGCTTCACCGATAGGGACAAGGCACAGGGCCATATTGAAGCAGGTGCCAAAAAAGTCATCATCTCTGCCCCGGCAAAAGGAGATATAAAAACCATCGTCATGGGGGTCAATGAGCATGAATATGACCCCATAGAGCATCATGTGGTATCAAATGCTTCCTGCACGACAAACTGCCTGGCTCCCATGGTCAGAGTTATTCTGGACCGCTTCGGTATCAAGCACGGGTTGATGAATACCATCCATGCCTATACCAATGACCAGAGAATCCTTGATTTTCCACATACCGACCTGCGGCGGGCCAGGGCGGCAGCGCTTTCAATGATCCCAACCAAAACAGGAGCAGCGGCTGCGTTGTCCCTTGTTATTCCCGAGCTGAAAGGGAAGTTTGACGGTTTGTCAGTGCGTGTTCCAACCCCGAACGTTTCATTGGTTGACGCAGTCATGGAGGTGGAAAAGGAGACCACAGTGCCTGAGGTTAACCAGGCATTAAAAGAAGGCGTCAGCCGCTACCTTGGCTATTCGGAAGAACCGCTGGTATCTATTGATTACCAGGGCAATCCCCACTCTTCTGTTATTGATGCAGACTCCACAAAGGTGATTGACGGAACGATGATCAAGGTTTTGGCCTGGTATGACAACGAATGGGGGTATTCAAACCGGGTACTCGACCTCATTTTACACATGGAAGCAAACAAAACCATCTAAAGACGGAAAAGCTTTTTATTTATGGCATCACAAGACCAGAAAACTATCGATTCCCTTGCCATCGAATCCGATGCGCTCAGGGCCAACCTCCTTGAAACTGCTACTGATGAAGTGACCATTGATCCTTCTCTGGCGGTTCTGGAGGAGATTGTCGAAAATTACAAGGGTATCAGTAAAAATCTGCATGACCTTCTCTATGAAGTGTGCCACCCTTACCGCAATTGGAAAATGCTGGTTCCCCGCTTGCGCGCTTTTGTCCTCAAAAATATCAACCATTATTTCAAGCACGAAAAAGGAGCTGAAGCCTTTGACCGCTTCATGGTTATTTTTTCCCAGGCGGTTATTGATTCAAGAAAAAACAATACCCTGATATCCCAGACCATTGAAAGCATGCTTGCCTATACAGACAGGCTGGTCAGTCTGGTAAATCCGGAAGACCTGATTCGCTATGAAATGGCCCTGGCAACATTTTTCACACGACTCAGCAATCTCGACGATGAAGTCTTAATATTCATGGTGCAGGGCCAGCACCCAATGAAGAGAATAGCCCAGCATCTCCTGAAGCTTGAAAAAGGGGAAACTTCCTATGATTTCAAGCCACTGGCAGTGTTAATGAAGCGTGTCTTCACCATGAATTACGAGTACTGGCTCAGCGAGCAAGACCCCCAGGCCTGGTTTACTGAAGAATGCGGAGATATTTGCAAAGGCTGGCAGGCCGGGAAGTTTTTCAATGCCATATCCCATAACCAGCTGCATAAAAACCTTGATTCTCTAAACGCATTTGACATTGATGCTGACCCCCGTCAGGCTTTAAGTGCTATTTTAGAGCTGCCCTCACATGTGGATATCGTGCGGCTGTATAAAGAGGTGCCGGAAACGCTCAAGGTCGAACAGCAATCTGCCATGGCTGCTCTTGATCAGGAAGAACAACTTGATCGGTTCAGTGAAAACCGCAAGCTTATCTTCCTGTTCCATATCATGGAAACCTCGGGCCTCGCCCTGATCCATGAAGAAACTATTCGGGAGATAAACCGCAGCCTGGTCCAGCTTATCCGGCGTCAGACATTTGAGGAAATCGAGAGCTTCCTGCTTACAACCTTTCAGCTCCTGAATGCAAACGTCCGCAAATATCCCCACACCTCCCTGCAGTGTATCCAGGTGCTCGGGACTGAGGTCTTCAAACGCGGGAACAGTAGGCTGGTAGAGGCTTTTTTATGGGAGTCGGTGCGCTTTGGATTTCAATATGCCAATGTTACCGGGGTGGATGAGGACTGGCAGCCAATAACCAATCCGGCACACCTTGCCAATATCAGAGTGTGGATCAACCTGATCATGCAGGAGCCCAAATGGTGCTCCACCATCTTTTCGGCTCTTATTATTAATCTCAAACTTTCAGGGACATGCGTCAAGGATACAGACCTGTTTCAACGCGACATCTCTCAGCTTCTCAACTACCCCATCGAGCCGGTCTATAACCTTTTCAAGCAATTTGCCAAGCTGATGCCGGTCTTCTTCAACGAAATCGGGGCAGAAGGCTACCTGCGGGATGTCTCCACAGAAATTGATGAAATTCACAGGCGCAAGGACGGGCTCATCCATTTCCTGCGCAAACAGAGTCATGTGGAAAGCAGCAACCTGATTGTCGATTTTATTGAGGCTATCTTTAGTTTCTGGAAAACAAAAGACAAAAACGTTCTCACTCCATTTCTCCCCGAAGAAGTGCTCTCAGAGGTCAAAGAAAAGGGGATATTCATCGATGATATGCATAAGCTCATGCATAGGGTCCTTGAACTGCCTGGCATGGAAGAGATCCCCGACCTGCAGGAATGGAAGGATAAGCCACGTGCCAGATACCTGGAAGAGCAAAAGGATATTGCCGAGACAGAAAAGATCCGTTTTGACAAGTTGGTGCGGATGTACAAGCTGCTTTTTAACAAATATAATCTCGGCTTCCAGGAAATGCGCCATCAACTCAGAAAGGCGATCAACAGCGGTTTCCCTGAAATGGAGCAACTGTTGGCAGACCTGGAGATCTGTGATACCCACCAGTGCCTTGATGCCCTGCTGACCCACCTTGAGGGACTCAAGGAAATAATCTTAAGCGATGAAAAATTTGAGGCCAGGGAGGATATTTACTATAAACGCCACATCGCCGTTGACATACCATCGGTCTACGGCCGTTATAGTGAGAGAAAGTTTGATGCACTCGGACTCACCTTCCGCCTGGAAAACCTGGCCAATATCTATTTGGAAAGATTACCGGAAACAATCAACCTTTCATTTATCACCCGGGCAACATTTATCCGGATCATAAAGTGTTTGAACCTTTATCTGCGGGCTCTGAAAATTGACGGTATCACAAGCCGAAGACTGGAAACATACCTGGGGCTTCTTTCCAGTTCGCTCGGCATTAAAAGGTTCTCCTATACCCAGTACCTGGATATCTTCAGGGGACTGTCCGACGGTGTTAAAGATGTAATTTATGCCCACTACACCAATATCCACCAGAACAATCTTTCCATCATTATTCCCCAGATCGGAGAGACCAACCTGTTGACCAGGTATCGTAAACTCTGGGATGAAAATGATACTGGCGGCTCTATTCTCAGGTTGTCTGAATCCTTTTTCAGAAACCTTATCGCAGGCACCTTTGGACTTCAGCACCTGGATAATTTTATAACCAGGATCATGCAGATCCTGGAAAGCCAAAAGGAAATACTGGACCAGGAAAGCCTTGACCTCCTGATGACCTATAATCCTGAAAATGTTATCAGCTTCCTGCAAAACAGCAACCCGCAAACCAGAAACCTTATCCATCTGGGCAATAAAGGTTTCAACCTGACGCAGCTCGCGAGCGAGAACAAGCCGGTACCGCCCGGCTTCATCATTACCACGGAAATTTTTCGCTGCTGGGAGGTGGTCAACAAATTCGATAAGGCCCGCGATGAATTCATGCGGCAGGTGCGGCAGTCTTTATCAGAACTGGAAGCACTCACAGGCAAGCAATACGGATACCCTCAGAATCCACTTCTGCTTTCTGTGCGCAGCGGGGCAGCAATTTCCATGCCTGGGATGATGGCAACGATTCATAACGTTGGCCTGAACCAGGATATAGTTGAGGAGTTTGCCCAGGCAACCGGAAAAGAATACCTGGCCTGGGATAACTACCGGCGGTTTCTGCAGTCCTGGGGCATGGCGGAAGGGATGAGACGTGAACAGTTTCAGTCACTTATGGACAACGCCAAAGAAAAACACAAGGTGAAAGTAAAAATGAACTTCACCCCGACACAGATGAAGGAACTGGCGCTTGACTACCAGAAAGTCATCCTTTCTGCCGGTATCAGTATCCCGGATGATCCCTGGCTGCAACTGACAGGGGCAATTGACATTGTACTGAACTCTTGGAACACCACTAAGACCAGGGAATACCGCGCCCTGATGGATGCATCTGACTCATGGGGCACAGCAGTTATCATCCAAGCCATGGTTTTCGGCAACCTGCGCCAGGAAGCTGGAAGTGGTGTGGTTTTTACAGCCCACCCCTATAGAAAGGTGAGCAGGGTTGCGCTCTGGGGCGATTATGCCATAGGCGACCAAGGTGAAGATATTGTCAGCGGTCTGGTTACCACTTATCCCGTCTCTGTTGAGCAGGCCGAAATTGAAAAGAAAGAAAACCTCTTTGTCTTCGAAAATCCCGAAACGCTCAAACCCAGTTTCCTCGGCAAAGGTATTGGGGTCAGCGGCAGCGCCCTGTCGGGTCGGGCAGTTTTTACCCATGAAAATATTGAACAAATTCTCCGGGAAGACCCCCATAGTACCCTCATCCTGATTCGCCAGGACACCGTACCTGAAGACATCAAAGAAATATCCCTGGCCCATGGACTGCTTACTGCCCGTGGAGGCCAGACATCCCATGCTGCAGTAGTCGCCACTCAACTGGAAAAAACCTGCATTGTCGGCTGCAAAGACCTACGGGTATATGAGAGTGAGCAGCGCTGTCAAATCAATGGGCATGATATTCGGTTCGGAGAAGAAGTCAGCATTGACGGCAGAAAAGGACTTTTTCTAAAGGGGAAACACCCCATCCGAGAAGAAGTCCACATCTTGCCTATTTAAACGAGTTGAGATTGCTGCATATTTTGCGTTATCAGCCACTCCGCGTAGTTTTTACTACAGCGGAGTGACTTCTGCCTTGAGCACGATCAGCGAGCATTTTCGTGAGCGAATTTGATTAATAATCTTCCTTACGTCAGAAGACCCCCCGCAGCTTCCTGCGGGGGATCTTCAACCCACAACAATCTCGAATCGCTAATCTCACGGTTTAATAACAAAAAAACAAACTAACTCTTACAGCCACCCTATAAAAATGTCTCAAATAAAAGCCATCATCTTTGACCTGGACGGCACCCTGATTGACTCTGTTGATGACCTGGCCAACAGTGTGAACTACACCCTCGGCAGGCTTGACCTGCCACTCCATACCCATGAAGAAATAAAAAGTTTTGTGGGTGACGGCGTCCAGAAACTCATAAAAAGGTCTCTTGGGCAGACCCACATGGAAAGATTTACAGAAGCCTTTGAAATCTTCATGGCCCATTACGGGTCGCACTGTACGAATAATACCGTCCTCTACCCGGAAGTTGCAGAAACCATTTCATTTCTTGCAGAAAAGTATTCTCTGGCAGTGTTAACCAACAAGAGTGCAACATTTTCACACAAGATTCTCAAAGCCTTGAAAATCGACTCTTACTTCAAGGAAGTGTTGGGTGGGGACAGTCTGCCGACCAAAAAACCTGATCCAGCCGGCATCTTATATCTGGCTGACAAATGGGGCCTGGCGCCGGATCAACTCGTTATGGTGGGCGACCATGCCACAGACATCGAGGTGGGGCAGAGAGCTGGATGCAAAACAGTTTTTATTGAGGGCGGCATAGGTGAGACACGGGGCTTAAAACCAGATTTTGTTATCAACTCGATGGATGAACTGCCGGACTTATTTGTATAATTTGGAAACAGATTTCAAATCTGTTCCCAGGCTATACTGACGGCTAAATAATCAACTGCCCAAACTCAGACGCAACAAGGTCCTGCAGAGTGGAAACCGCCTTAAAGGCATGCCGTAAAGTCTCCTTGTCCCTTGGGGACAGAATCTTTGGGTCAATATAGGTGTCAAGCTTTTCACCTCTCGAAGCCTTGAAAATCTGGGACTTTAAGGCATAGTGCAGGAGTACCTGATAGGCTGATTCAAAGTATTCCCCGTCGTTCGAATGGATAAACCCTCCATCCACCAGTCTGGTAATCCGTTTTAAAGTCCCCGTCTCCCTGATATTGTGTTGCAGGGCGAGAATGCGGATAGTTTCCACCACAAAAATGAGTCCACTCTTTTTAACATCCAATTGACCCTTGTGAAGCCCCGCCTTGTCAGTTACAAAACCTCCCAACAAACCAAGCGGTACCCGGTGACCTCCCTCTTCTTCATGCAGGATACGGAAAACTTCATGGTGTCGGCCAAGAACTGTAAAAGCGTAATCCTTCAGTTCTTTAAATAGATCAACCTCTCCGGCGATAGGCGCGGCATCAAAAAGAACAGTAACATAACGTCCCAGTTCCCGGACCTGTGCCTCAAACCAGTAATTGATCTGCTGCTTCCACTCGGAAAGACTCTTCCGCCAGAGTGGATTGCTTGACATAAGGTAGCCCGGACAATACACATAGCCTATTTGATCAAGAATATCTGAAAACCTTACCCCTAAGTCAATAAAATACTGATCATACTGATAATTCTGCTCGCTATCGGCAATGATTATGCCATGATCCTGGTCAGGGGTCAGCAGATTTTCCAGGCGACCATGACTGCCGGTAAGGTAGAGGCAGTAAGGCACCGGCGGTACTCCTAACCCCTCGGCTGCCAACTCATGGGCCCGTCGATGTATATCCCTGTTGATAAGAGAGATCATAACAACTATGTCGTAAGCTGTTCTGCCGGACTCCATCCTCTCCTCAGCCATTTTGGGAAGCTTGTCCTTGATAGCCTTCAAGGTTTCCACCTCAGTGGCTTCCCGAATCCCTTCTATAAGAGTTAGAGGTTCAGGGTAGCGCAGCTTCAGAAGTTGCCGCATGGTGACGATACCGACAATTTTCCCGTCCTCTATTAAGGGAAGATGCTTGACCCGGCTGTCTGACAGTATTGATAAGGCACGGTAGATTGAATTATCAGGATGCAGGGTAATGGGATCCGAGGTCATTACAGCCGATATCGGGGTAGAGTCAAGACTGACACAATCATCTGCTATGACCCGTTTCATTATGTCCCGTTCGGTCAGGATGCCGACAGGCTGCTTCATATGGTCAATAACTATAACACTGGAAATGTTCCGCTCTGCCATAGCCCTGATAACATCACGCAAAGTACATTGTGGCGAGCATGTATAAACATCAGAGTCCATGATTGAACGCAGGTTTTCCCTGTACGGAAAGGATTCAACCTTTTTCAGACTATCACGGGTCTTCTGGAGTTTTTTAAAAGATTCCAGGTCAACTGCTGTGCTTATCTGCGTTTTTTTACTCATAAATTACAAGGCACCAGGTGAAGATGTTTATTCATTTGTTACGTGATAACAATAAAACAATCATTTCATTACGGCAACTTGATATTAAAGACCGGCATACGATGCGCGATATGAGGTACGCGGTAAAAGACTTGATACTGGGAATAATAGATGCTGGATTCTGGATAATAAAATAAAGAAAAAGTAAGGTGCGCGGCACGAGGCGTGTCGGCATACGTGTCAGTCGCTGGTTCGTTTTATTAACCAACAAACAACCAGATAATTGACAGCCAGGGCCTTTGGTTTTTAACCAGTATCCAGTAACCAGCAACTAGCATCACCTCTCTCACCTTTACTACTTTGCGCCTCAATGTATTATGCTGCCCGAGGGCCAGATTTTATCTCTTAAATAAAAAACGCAGGATTCCTCGCCGAAGGAATCCTGCGCTACTCTTGGTCAGGTGAAAGGGGGATTGCTACAAAAAAAGCTTATTCACCCTGGACCATCTTCTGAATTTCATCAACTATTTCAGGATTCGCCAGTGTCATGACGTTACCCACATCGCCTTTATTAGAAATGGCACCGAGTACCCGCCGCATGATCTTACCGGAACGGGTCTTGGGCATATCAGGCACAATCCATACCTTGCGCGGCCTGGCAATCTTGCCGATATCAGAACAAATTTGATTGGAAATCTTCTTAGCAAGCTCATCAGAGGCTTCAAACCCGGGCCTCAGGGAAACATAAAGATCAGGCTCCTTGCCTTTAACCTCATGGGCCACCGGCACAACAGCAGCCTCGGCAACTTCAGGAGCATTAAGAGCCGATGACTCGATCTCTTTGGTACCAAGCCTATGGCCTGAGACATTGATAACATCGTCGATACGGCCGAGGATACGGAAGTAGCCATCAGAAGCTACCACTGCGGCATCGCCTGCAAGATATGGCCAGTCGCGCCAGTCCTTGCTGCTTCTATCTTTGCAGTACTGACCGTAATAGGCATCAATATACCGCTCCCTGTTGCCCCAGACGGTTTGAAAGCCACCTGGCCATGGATTCTTGATGCAGATGTTGCCGGCCTTGCCTTCACCTGGCATAATCTCTTTGCCGTCTTCATCCAGGACCAAAGGATGAATTCCGGGTGCGCCCGGGCCAGCGCTTCCTGGCTTCATGGGAGAGATGCCGGGCAGGGTGGTACAGAGAAACCCACCAGTTTCTGTCTGCCACCAGGTATCAACAATGACTGCTTTGCCTTTGCCAATCACCTCATGGTACCATTTCCAGACAGCAGGTTCTATGGGCTCGCCCACCGTGGTCATGTGCTTGAAATTATAGTTGTACTTGGCCGGCTCATCCGGACCGATCTTCCGTAATGCCCTGATGACTGTTGGTGCGGTGTGGAATATATTGACGTCCAACTCTTCGGCAATACGCCAGCAGCGGCCGGCATCCGGATAATTCGGGACACCTTCATAGACAACTGAAGAGGCACAAATAGAAAGAGGACCATAAACAATATAGGAATGGCCGGTAATCCAGCCGATGTCCGCCATACACCAATAAACGTCTTCAGGATGGATGTCCTGAATATACTTTGAGGTTCCTGCAGCATAGGAAAGATAACCACCTGTTGAATGCTGGCATCCCTTAGGCTTGCCGGTGGTTCCGCTTGTGTACATCAAGAACAGAGGTGCTTCAGCCGGCATGGATACCGGAGCCACCTTGGCTCTTTTATATCCTTTTAATACTTCGTTCATTGAGTAATCACGGCCTTCGACCAGGGGTGAAGAACTGGAGTATTTTTCTGGATGACGCTGCCAGACCAGGACCTTCTCAATTGTGTGTCCTTCTTTTATGCTGATGTCGTAGGCTTCGTCAGCGTTGGCCTTGTGATCAATCCACTTGCCACCGCGATAGTAGCCGTCGATGGTGATCAATACGCGGCTCTGGGAGTCAACGGCACGGTCGGCGCATGCCGACGGGCTGAAACCACCAAAGACGACGGAATGGATGACACCAAGCCTGGCCAGTGCCAACATGGTAATGGGCAGTTCAGCAGTCATGGGCAGATGTATGGTTACCCGGTCGCCGGCTTTCAGACCACAAAAGTCACGCAGTACAGCAGCAGCCTCATTTACCTTGATATAGAGTTCCTGGTAAGTGATGTGTTGGATAGGCTCATCTTCTGAGTCAGGCACAAAATGGAGAGCTGTCTTGTTTTTGTTCTTGGCAAGATGTCTGTCAATACAGTTATAACTGACATTCAATTTACCGCCGACAAACCAATTCCAGAGAGGGGCATCACTTGTATCAAGGACGGTATGCCATTTCTCGTCCCAGGTCAGAAGATCTGCATATTCCGTAAAGCAATCCGGGAAATTATCCAGGCTGAAACGATCATAGATTGACTTATCATTCACATTCGCCTGGGCTTTAAATTCCTCTGAAGGATAATAATAATCCTCTTCCTGCCAATGCACAGCGATTTGGGCTTCGTTTACTTCCATTTCATCTTTTTCGCTCATGGGTATTTCTCCTTCACAAAATAATGATTACCAAATTGGGGCTTTGCCACCATCCTCAACCTAAAAAAATTTTTGTACCAGAAAGAAAATATAAATGCTAGGTAAAAACACCTACAATGAATTACTTACTAGGTAAAAACACCCACGTCAATCATCAATTTTATACATTCGTTGTTTTTCGTCAACTTCCGGAACATTTAACAGCCTTTCCTCCTCCGGTTTTGCGAGTTCCGCCTCAAGATATTCGGCCCTGCTTAGAATGGTTGGCGGTTTTTCATCGATATTGCGCATAAAACGCCAAAGATAACCGGGCCCCTCGAGAATATCCGGATCCAGCTCCAATGATTTTTTGTAATCAGCAAGCGCCTTCTCATGCTCCCCCAAGCGGTCGTAAAGTATGCCACGGTTTGCAAAAGCGTAAGCCAACTCGGGATTATTTTCAATCACCAGGTTGAACTCCTGCAGGGCCTCGATGTCTTTTCCCATCTGCATATAGGTTATCGCGAGACCGAGACGGGCCATAGCATGTTCAGGGTTCTTCTGTAAGGCTTCTGAAAATTCTTTATCCGCCTCTTCGTATAGACCGTCTTCGAGACGATAGTTTCCACTCCTGACATTAATATCGCCTGGAATTTTTTCAACCTCGGTGCGCCAATAAATAACTAACCCTAATAGTGCCAGAAACACAGCAATATAAGGAATGGCCTTTTTATCAAATTTTATTTTATTACCCCTTAAGTTGTCACTTTGGATTAAAAAACTGTACAAGCATGAATTTGTTGTAGAAAAAGGCAAAGGACACCGAAATAATGGCGGCAACTACATTTACCTTTTTTTTCAGTATCATCAGTTCTTCCTCGGTCACCGCGCGCTTATTTTTGTTCTGAATCCGGTTAACGTTGATTGCCATCAAAAGTTTCCGCACCGGAAAGAACAAAACGGCTGCAAAGAGAAAGGATGTAGCGCCATACCAGAATGTTATCATGTGATTCAAAAAAGGGACTCCGGACTCCAGGCAAAAGCCCGTTGTCACGGAGTCCCTGTGAAGTTAAGGGTTAACAGTTACGGCTTATCAATATCAAGCCTTGCAGTCCTGACATCACCGATATCCTCAACGAGAGCGACGATGTCTTTCTCCGGCATGGTGGACATATTCATATAATATGCCAGCATATACATCATACAACAACCAAGGAACCACCAGATGATCTGCCATACCCAGATAGAAGGCATGTTGAAGATCCAGGTAGTGGCATCATTGGGATTACCGAAGATGGTGTTACCTATAACAGCGCCCGGTCCGATTGCAAAAATGAACCAAACGA
>JAAXQI010000096.1:0-6969 GCA_012974315.1 Desulfobacterales bacterium
ACAATCCCTGCTGGCAGTGACACCCACTTTAATGTAAATGTTGACCATTCATTAGAAATCAGCGGTGGCTGGAATGCACTCTGCTCAGACGACCCGCTACCAGTCAACCCCGATCTCACCGTACTTGCAGGAAATGAAACTCAAGATAATTACGGCGGTGTCCTGTCAGTTACGATCAATGATAATCTTTTAACATCGGAAGTTTGGATCCATAATCTAACCATCAGCAATGGAAGCTCCCTTGAATCTGGTGGAGGGTTATTTTTTCTCCATACAGGCAATTCAGCCCTCACTGTTAAGGTAAAACTCTATGATATTATTGTGGAAGACAACGAAACAGGAGCTTTTGGTGCCGGAATTGAGGTACTTGACAATGGGTCCCTAAGAGGCATGTCCGTATATATTTCTGACTGCATTGTCCGCGGCAACTCTGTTACTTCTTCCATAGCAGATGGGCCTGGTGGCATCTCTGTTGAAGTTCCTTCTACTGTGGGAGCAAAAAAGGCAGATACCACTATTTCCAACTGCCAGATACTGAACAACTCTGCTGGTGTGCTGGGAGGCGGATTATACGTTGATTCCGGCACTGGATATACAACTTTGACAAATAACGTTATCGCCCGGAATTCTATATCAAATGATAATGGGGGAGGCGTTTATATTACCAATTCTGAAGGTGGCTATATTACCCTGACCAACAACACCATTACAGAGAACGAAGCTACCGGCGATGGTGGTGGTCTTTACGTCGACCTTGATAATACCTTATCCAGACTTAATATTTACAATAACATCATTTTTAATAATACAGCTTCAGGAGATGGTGACGATATTTTTATAACTGGTTTAGCTAGACCGGATCCCAATGCTATTACAATCAATAACAATGATTATAATAGCGCCCAGCCCGCAGGATATTTAATTGACGGTATTGGTACAAATCCCACCACTACTAGAAATATAAACGCTGATCCGGATTTCAAAAATCCGGATAATGTTGACCCGAATGACGATGATTATCATCTTCTGGTATCTTCACCAGCAATTGACGTAGGCGAAAACTTCGCCCCTGAACTCCCTGCAACCGATATTGAAGGAGAGGACAGAATCCAGGACGACACTGTAGATATGGGCGCCTATGAATTCCCCGGCACTCCCGGCGGTGGTGGAGGTGGAACCCCTCCTCCAGCCGAGGAAAGTGCAGGCGGCGAGGGCTGCTTTATTGCCACAGCAGCCTATGGCAGCTACATGGCCGACGATGTCATGATCTTGCGGCATTTCAGGGACGAGCATCTGCTGACCAATCCAGCCGGCAGACTGTTTGTCAAATTATACTATGCCTACTCTCCGCCGATGGCAGACTACATAGCTGAACATGACACCCTGCGCTTCGTCACCAGAATAGCTTTAACACCACTGGTATATTCGGTAAAAAACCCGCTGGCTGCCGGCTCTGTATTTATGTTCCTTGGAATCTTTTTTGTGGGTGGACTGGTGAGAAAGCCCGAGGAAAGTTAATCGCACACTTACAACGAATTTGAAACTTTTAATAAAAAGGCAGGGCATGAAAGCCCTGCCTTTTTATTTACTCCAGAGTTTATCAATTATTTAGAGAGACTTGATATACATCTTGAGCGACCGCATGGGCGCTTTACGTCCGTCTAACTTTTCACCTGCCATTTGACCGACCAGGCAATTGTTGACCAGCTTGGTAAGTTTTTTATTCTCCCCTGCATTTTCCAGACCCTTGCCACTTGCATGACAACTGTTACAGGATGACTCGTTTGCTGAATCGCCAAGCTTCGGGTCATTGAACATCCCCTGGCCCAATTCCACTGAACTCTTTTTAGCTCCAAACACGCTTGTTCCTGTCATAATAAACAGGGTCGCAACTACTGCTGCGAAGATTTTTTGATTACTCATTGTTCCCTCCTTAGAAGATTTTATTAAGCATTTTGCATCATAAGCATCTCTTACCGCGGTACGTTTCCGGATGGTTATTTATGGCAGCATAAAAGGTCCTGGTCAACGCCAAAAAAAGAGGAGGGAAATACGAGGTTATATCTACTGTTTTTGTGCTTCATCCCAGTTTTCTTTCCAAGCTGTTTTCCAATCAAATAAACGCTGCATACCTTTGACAGGAAAAAAATGAATACTTATTTTTTACTATAGAAAGAAGGTGTTCATTTAATACAAAGCCACATCCATATTGCATGGGGTTGATACAGGAATGTGGCAAATGGATAGCAGAAGGAGGTGATCGTATGAGCATTGTCCCGTGGAAACCAATTGATGAACTGACTACGATGCGGCGTGATTTGGACAGCCTCTGGGACCGGTTCTTTCCGGAAAATTTTTTCCATGAAAGGCACCTTACCCATGGATGGATGCCGACAATTGACCTGACGGAAACAAAGGACAAACTGGTGGTCAAGGCAGAACTTCCCGGACTGGAAGCAAAGGATGTTGAACTTACCATTACGGATGACATTCTCACCATCAAGGGTGAGAAGAAGGAAGAGAAGGAAGAAAAAGATGAGCATCACTTCTTTGTGGAACGGTACACAGACACCTTTGAACGCCGAATCAAACTGCCGACCCCTGTCAAGACCGGCAAGGTTGATGCGACATTCGAAAAGGGCATCCTGACCATCAATCTACCTAAATCTGAGGAGGCCAGGAAAAAGGGAATAAAGATTAAAGTGAATTAAATACAGCTGATTATTAGCTGCAATAAAAAGGGCGGTCTAAATGACCGCCCTTTTGGATAAATAAAATGGTTAGGGATCTTCTTTACATAATACCCCTGACAGCAACAGTGGCAATGTTGACCACAGCAGCAGGCATGATACCCATTACAATGATAATGAGCACCAGGGCGACGCTGACAGCCTGTGCCAAAGGAGCTACTGCAACAGCCGGTCTTTCTTCAGGATCGGTGCAGTAACTGATTCGAACAACTGAGAGATAATAATAGATTGCAATAGCCGTGTTGATGGCAGCCAGAATGACGAGAGGCAAATGACCGGCTTGCAGGGCACCGGCCAGGAGCATAAACTTACCCATGAAACCGACAAACGGCGGAATCCCGGCAAGGGCAAACATGCCGACTGCAAGAGTGAAGGCCATAAGTGGAGCCCGTTTATAGAGTCCGGTCAGGTCACTTATTTGCAGATTTTCACCCTTTACCGAAACATTACAGATAACCAGAAAACAGGCCAGATTCATCAGCATGTAACCGGTGATATAATAGATGGCTGATGCAAATCCGGTGTCCTTTAATGTGAGAACACCAAGGATTACAAACCCTGCATGAGCGATACCGGAAAAAGCAAGCATACGTTTAATATCTTTCTGCACCAGGGCGATGAGGTTGCCATAAAACATGGAGCAGACAGCAAGAATCATCAGCAGGTTCACCAGAGCATCTGCCGATGGTGCTGCAAGTGTGGCAACCCGGATAAGTAATGCAACAGCGCCGAGCTTGGGTACCGAAGCAATAAACGCAGTCGTCTCATTTGAGGCCCCCTGGTACACATCCGGCAGCCAGAAATGGAAAGGGAAAAGGCCAAGCTTGAAAAAGAAACCGCCCATGACCATAGCAATTCCAACAATAGCGGCAGGGGAAGTTATTACCTGGCTCATGGCAGGAATTAATTCATTTAAATAGGTGGTCCCGGTGAGTCCGAAAAGATAACTCATACCGAAGAGCATAATGCCTGTTGCCACCACACCAAAGAGAATATACTTGATGCCGGCTTCCATCTGTTCACGCAGTCCGCCTTGATCATCCCGCATCGGCACGAGCAGGTACAGGGCAAAGGAAGAAAGTTCCAGGGATACGAAGATGGCAAGCAATTCAACGCTGCTCACCAGCATGACCAGGCCAAGAGAACTTAACAGCAGAAAGAGATAATATTCCGCCCTGACCTTTTCTTCTATTCCTTTCAGTTCACTGCTAAAAAGCAGCAACAGTGCCACACCGCCTGTTATGCACAGTTTAAAAATCTGTGAAAACAGGTCAATACGATAAGCCCTGAAAAACAACTCCCCTTCAAGTTTCAGACTTGCAGTACAGATCAAAAACGTTATCACTGACAAGGCAGCAGTAATATTCCTGACAGTAGTGCTGCTCATCTTGCCAAGGGTGAGCAGAAATATTACCAGGCAGCTCAACAGGAGGAAAAGCTCCGGTAAAAACAATGCCATTTTCATCATATACCCTTTTCCATTCCGTAAATTATTGTCGGCATCGTAAAAGCACCCTTTCAGGGCATAAACACGATGCGGACAGGTATTGCGCCTATAACCTATTAATTTTTTTAGGCCCTGTTGCTGACTGAGAAACTTTTACAATTGTATCAATCATTGTGGTATCACAAGTTTTGCGATTTCTATAAAATTCTGCTGTTCCAAGCCGGCAATACCAACCTGTTGAATCAGGTTGGCTACGCTGGTATGCATTACATCCAAAAACGGCCCTGGATTCAAGCCGATCCACAGGACAAAAACCAACAGAGGCGCCAGGGTTAAAATTTCACGTACATTCAAATCTTTCAGATAGGACTGGTCAGGATTATGTTCTTCTCCCCAAACCACCTTCTGCAGCATGCGCAACATGTAAGCTGCTGCCAAAATAGCTCCAGGAATGGCACATGCCGCTATGATCTTCGACTTGGAAAAAGCACCGGCCAACACGAGAAATTCACCGATAAAACTGTTGGTCCCCGGGAAGGCCAAAGAGGAGAGGGAGAAAAAGCCCAGAAACGTTACATAAATCGGCATGAATTTACCAACTCCAGCCGCCATGGACAACTCACGGCTATGCGTACGCTCGTAGATCATACCGACTATAATAAAGAGCGCACCCGTGGTGATTCCGTGATTGATCATCTGCAGGAGGGCGCCTTCAATGCCATGGACATTTAAAACAAAAATCCCCAGGGTGACAAATCCCATATGCCCAACGCTGGAGTATGCGATAAGCTTTTTCATATCCGACTGGGCCAGGGCTGTAAAGCCGCCATATATAATGCCGGCAATGGAAAGCCAGAGAATATATGGCATGAATGTAATGGTCGCCTCCGGAGTGATCGGCAGACAGAAACGCAGGAAACCATAGGTGCCCATCTTCAACAGGACACTGGCCAGAACCACTGAACCGGCTGTTGGGGCCTCAACGTGGGCTGCCGGCAACCATGTATGAAACGGAAACATGGGCACCTTGATGGCAAAGGCCAGGAAAAAAGCCAGAAATACATAAATCTGGAATACGGAAGAGTAATCCTGCCCCATCATCATCGGGATGCTAAAGGAGCCATTTTCCAGATACAGGGCAATGATCGCAACTAAAAGCAGCACAGATCCTGCCAGGGTATAGAGAAAAAACTTAATTGAGGCATATATCTTTCTGGGGCCGCCCCATATGGCAATAAGCAGATACATGGGGATGAGCATGGCCTCCCAGAGAATGTAGAAGAGCACAAAGTCAAGGGACATGAAAACACCAAGCATGGATGTTTCCATAATCAGCAGACAGGCAAGGAACGGACGCACGCGGGTTTTAATATAGTTCCAGGAACAGAGAACACAGAGGGGCATGATCATGGTGGTCAACAGAACGAGAAGCAGGCTGATACCATCAATACCCAGGGTGTAATTGATATCCCACATCGGAATCCAGGCATGGTGTTCACCAAACTGGAACATTGCGGTTGTCTTGTCAAACTTGAAATACAGCGGCAGGGAAACAATCGCTATCAAGAGGGTTGCCGCCAGGGTCGAGTACTTGGCCACCTCATCGTTTTTCAATAAAAGAAGGGGGATAACTCCAGCAAGCGGCAAAAACACCAACAGGCTTAGAATGGGGTATCCCAGAGTATTCATGATCAGAAAATCTTGCATTTCCTGTTTCCCTTATTATTTAGCGTTTTATCCTGAAATTAATATTTCTTAATATTTACCAAAGAACCTATCAGCCAAACACATAGGCTACAATCAACACGGCTAATATCGAAGTCGCGTAGTAAATATTGTACTGCAACTTACCGTTCTGAACTTCCCTCAACTTTGTACCCGTAGAACGAACCAACCGTGCAATACCGTCAACAAACCCGTCAATACCATGCCAGTCAAACCAGGACCAGAACTTCGAAGTCGTCATTAATGGACGCAGTCCGACATTCCTGTAGACTTCACTGAACCAGGTATCAAAAGTCTGGATGGGCTTTCGTGCCAGCCAGTAAAAACCCCTGCCGCCTATTCGATAGAACCAGTCCATATCGATACTGATAGTCGGCTCCGGAGCCAGCTTCTTGATAAGCAGGAAAAAACCCAGCGCCGTGAAGAGCAGAATCTGCAGTGACTCTGATACATGATACGCAGAATAAACTTTTAAGGCGTATTCAGCAGCTTCAGTCTGATAGGGAAGCATCCGGTAGAGATACGGAGTGTAGCTACCTATAAAAATACAGAGGGCAGAGGCGGCGATCATGGCCACTTCCATATTTAATGGCGGCTCAGCAGCCTTTTCCCAGGTCTCCTTGGAGCAATTATTCTTACCAAACCAGATGAAATAAGGGACTTTTAAACCGGTGTGCAAAAAGGTACCGGCAGAAGCCAGGGTCAGCAGAAATGCCGCCCAGTACAAATGATCCTCAAAACCGGCTGCCACAATCATGGACTTACTGACAAAACCGGAAAAAAGAGGAAAGGCGGAGATCGACAGCCCCCCGATCAAAGTGTACACAAATGCCCGGGGCATTTTTTTATACAGACCGCCCAGTTCTGAAAATTTGCTCTGGCCGGTCATATAGAGCACTGAACCGCAGCCCATGAACAGTAACCCTTTATAGAGGATATGGGCAAAGGCATGGGCACAGGCACCGTTGATTGCCAACTGAGTGCCGATACCAACACCGGCAACCATGTAACCGACCTGGCTGATAATATGATAGCTGTCTCTTATAC